>NZ_JBXFWM010000011.1:0-86546 GCF_056856655.1 Stenotrophomonas sp. STEN033 | reverse complement strand
GTAATGCCTCTGCCGAGCATGGCTCGGCACTACATCTGGATTTCCTGGTAATGCCTCTGCCGAGCATGGCTCGGCACTACACCTGGTTTTCCTGGTAATGCCTCTGCCGAGCATGGCTCGGCACTACACCTGGTTTTCCTGGTAAGGCCTCTGCCGAGCATGGCTCGGCACTACAACTGGATTTCCTGGTAAGGCCTCTGCCGAGCATGGCTCGGCACTACATCTGGTTTTCCTGGCAAGGCCCCTGCCGAGCATGGCTCGGCACTACGGTGGATTTCTGGCCATGCATCTACCGGGCATGGCCCTGCACCACGCGATTACCGCTACCAGAAAGCACCCAAAACCCGGTCCAGTGCCAATAGGCCCGGTTGCTATTGTGCCGGGGGAACGACAAAGTTCGCCTTTCGCTGGTGTAAGGTCCCCGCCCTGATGATTCAACTTGACGCCGTACAGACGGTCGCCTTTGCCGGCCTGACCCTGTTCGCCGGCTACGCATTGTGCCGTGCCATCCCGTTCTTCCGCCGCTACAACCTGCCCGAACCGGTGGTCGGCGGCCTGCTGGTGGCCCTGGCCGTGTGGTGGGCACATGGCCAGCAGACCACCCTGTTCACGCTTGATACCACGCTCAAGACCCCACTGATGGTGGCGTTCTTCACCACCCTGGGCATCAACGCCAGCCTGCGCCTGCTGCGGGTCAGCGGCAAGCAGGTGATGCTGTTCCTGCTGATCGGCAGCATCTTCGCGGTGCTGCAGAACCTGATCGGCATCAGTGTCGCCAAGCTGTTCGGCCTGAATCCGATGTTCGGCGTATTGGCTGGTTCGGCCACGCTGACCGGCGGCCCGGCCACCGGCCTGGCCTTTGCCGGGCACTTCGAGCAGGCCGGCCTGGTCGGCGCAGAAAGCCTGGCGGTGACCGCCGCCATGGCCGGCATCATCTGCGGCGGCCTGGTCGGTGGCCCGGTGATCACCGTGCTGATGCAGCGCTTCAAGGTGCAGCACCCCAGCCAGAAGGCCACCGGTGCGCAGCTCGGCGAGGACGAAGCGGTGGTCGTGCGCTATCCCAGCGAATCGGCGCGCGAGTTCGATGCGTTGAAGAGCATCGTCGTGTTGCTGATGGCGATGTGGCTGGGCGTCTGGGTAGGCAAGGGTTTCGAAGGCATCGGCCTGACCCTGCCAACCTATATCGGCGCGATGCTGGTTGGCGCGGTGATCCGCAACATCGACGACTACACCGGCTGGATCAAGCTGTCGGTGCCGACCACCGACCTGATCGGCAACATCAGCCTGGCCTTGTTCCTGGCCATCGCGTTGATGGATCTGAAGCTTTGGGAATTGGCCGGCATGGGCTTGCCGCTGTTGGTCAACCTGATCATCCAGGTCTCGGTGGTGGCGCTGTTCGCGGTGCCGATCTACTGGCTGATGGGCCGCGATTACGACGCGGCGGTGATGGGTGGCGGCTTCATCGGCTTCATGCTCGGCACCACGGCCAACGCGATGGCAGTGATGCGGCGGCTGGCGCAGCGCTACGGGCCGGCGCCGCGCGCCTTCCTGGTGGCACCGTTGGTGGGCGCGTTCTTCATCGACTTCATCAATGCGCTGATCATCACCGGCTTCCTGAATTTCTGGCCGCACTAAGCCGTCGGTTCCGTGCGCCATACCCGGGCCTTGTGCACGGGTTGGCGCGACAATGGGCCCTTACCCGCCCCGTAACGCCGCTCTGCTGATGACATCCAACGCTGCGCCCGCGCTTTCTTCCCGCCATGACCTCGTCGTCATCGGCGCTGGTGTGGTGGGTCTGGCCACCGCCTATGCCGCAGCAAGACGCGGTTGCTCGGTACTGCTGCTGGATCGCAACGCCGGTCCGGCACTGGGCACCTCGTTCGCCAATGGTGCCCAGCTCAGCTACGCCTATACCGACGCGATGGCCGGCCCGGCAACCTGGGCGCAGCTGCCGGAAATGGCATTTGGCCGCAACGGACCTTTTCGCACACGCTGGTCAGCCGACCCGGACTTCCTGCGCTGGGGCCTGGCCTTCCTGCGCCAGGCCAATACGGCAGGCCTGCAGCGCAATACCCTGGCCACGCTGGAACTGGCACTGGAATCACGCCAGGCCATGCAGGCCCTGCTGCAGCAACACCCCATCGATTTCGACCATGAGGTCTCCGGCAAGCTGCACCTGTACCCGTCCCCCGAGGGCGTACAAGGCGCAGCGGCGATGATCGCGCTCAAACGTGGCCATGGTGTGCAGCAACGGCTGGTCAATGCAGCCGAAGCCACCGCCATCGAACCTGCACTGACTGGCGCGCAATGGCTGGCCGGTGGTGTCTACTCGCCGGATGAAGAAGCCGGCGACCCCTTCCGCTTCAGCCAGGGCCTGCTGCAGGTGTTGCAGCAGCAATACGGCATGCAGGCACTGTTCGGTTTCGATACGCAGTCGCTGCGTCGTGCGGATGGGCAGTGGCAGCTGCAGGCCCGCGATGGCCGTACGCTGCAGGCAGCACGCGTACTGGTCTGTGCTGGCATCGACAGCCCTGCCCTGCTCAAACCCTTGCGCCTGCGCATGCCAGTGATGGCGATCAAGGGCTATTCCTTCACCGCCCCCTTGGGCGCCAATGCACCCAGGGTCAGCATCACCGACACCAAGCGCAAACTGGTGTTCTGCCGCCTGGGCGAGCGCATCCGCGTTGCCGGCCTGGCCGACCTCAACGATTGGAATCCCGCGCCCGAACCGGCTCGGCTGGCAACGCTGATCGCGCAGGCACGCGCCTCGTTGCCCGAAGCCGCGGATTATGAGCACATCGAAAGCAGTTGGGCCGGGCTGCGTCCGGTCACGCCGTGGACTTCGCCGATCATCAAAAACCTCGACGACGGCCTGGCCTGCAATATCGGCCACGGCATGCTCGGTTGGACATTGGCGATGGGCAGTGGCGAACGGGCGGTGCAGCAGTTGCTGGGTACGCCCTGAACCAACTCAGGTTTCGCTGATCTGGTCCATGCGGATGAGGTTGGCGAACAGCGAGAACGCCAGTGCGCCGGCCAGGCCATTGGCGCGGTTGATCCACTGCGGCAACCAACGCGGCGGTGCCAGAACGCCGGCCTCGAACAACGGCGTCAGCGCCTGTGCGTCTTCCAGCGTCATCTTGCCGGCGAACAACCAGCGGCAGGTCTGCAGCTTTTCATCACGCAGCATCTGCCGGAAGAAGGTGTGCACCGAGACCAGGCCGCGCAGGTAGACGGTGTCCTTGGTGAAGGCGGCGCCGCCGCTGGTGGGAACGCCACGGAACACGCGCTGTGCGGAAGAAAAACTCTCCTCGGCAGTCTGCCCTGCTGCGCGGAAGTAGTTGAACACCTCGATGAAATCGGCCCCATCGCGCGCCATCGCAATCGCCTCGATGCGCAGGCTGATGCGCTTGAGCCGCTGGATGTCGATGCTGCCGGTGATCTGCTCGGCGAACGTTGCCAGGCCTTCCTGGGTAGCGGTGATACGCGGCGAGGACAGCGCAAGGCTGGGCAAGACCACCTGGTCGCGGCCGTTGAGCGCGGTCAGCGAATGTACCAGCGCTTCGTGGTGATAGAGCTGCGCACGGTCATAGGCGCTGAAGGTGGCGCGGGTGCGCAGGCGGATGCGGGTTGCCCCGGCGGCAGCCTTGGCAATCAACTCCGGATCCAGCTCCACGGTGATCATGCGCCCGGCGAAGAACTCATCCAGGTCGCTCTGCAGCATCAGTTGCAAGGCCGTGGCCGATACCGGCACCTGCTCTTCCGGTGCCAGCAACTCGTGGTCCAGTTCCTGCGCGATCTGGATGAAGTGCCCTGCCGCATCGCGGGTAGTCGGGCCATTGCCCGGCATCGGCTGCTCGGGCACGCCGAACAACTGGGTGGAATAATCGTCCACCGCGCGCGTGCCCAGGCCTTCCAACAGACTGGCGGCCAGATCCCAGCTGCGCGCAGAATCCTGGATGTAACTGCCCAGCGGATGGCTCGCGTCCACCGCATCCATTACCGCCGCCAGTTCGCGCCGGGTTTCGCTGAAGTCGAGCTTGGGGTAGTCCACCTGCGGCAGCATCGGGTTACCGCGCGCCACGCTCTCCAGAAACGGTGCCTGCGTATCCGCCGGCCAGCTGGTCAGGCTCAGCAGGCGGATGCCTTTCACCGCCGCCACCATGCGCGCGTCAAGCGCGGCGTGATGGCTGATGGCTGGATCGTTGTGGGTATCAACTGTGGTCATGCCTGCCTCGATCAAATCAGGTAATAACGCGCAGCCATCGCTCTTGCAGGAGCGGCGGGAGCCCAAGCAGCGGCGCAAGTCGCGAAGCCACGACCGCATTAGCACGCGAACAGCCTACCCCTCCCCAACCCGCCCGGCCCGAAGGCATAGCCTTCGGTGGTTCATCAGGCCGCGCGCCAGTGGCGCACAAGCGGGCCTTCTTCACCCCCCTTCGCTACGCAAAAGGGAGGGAGCCTAGGCAGCGGCGTAGGCCGCGAAGCCTCGACCGCATCAGCGCGCCCCCCCTTCACCGTGCAAAAGGGTGGCAGCCCAAGCAGCAAAGGCAAGCTTCAACGCCGTTTGCCCTTGTTGATCGGCCGCCATTGCGCACCGCGCCCACTGTGTTTGCGTTCGGTCGCCTGCTCTGCCTGACGCTGGGCCAGCTTGGCTGCGGCCTGCGCCACTTCCTCGCGCAGCTTGAGGTAGCTCTCCAGCCGGCTCTCGTCGATGTCGCCGCGCTCGATGGCTTCCTGCACCGCGCAACCCGGTTCGCTGTGGTGCGAGCAATCGCGGAACTTGCATTGCGTGGTCAGCTCTTCGATATCGGCAAAGCCGCCTTCAGCCAAGGTCTCCTCGCCGGTCGGCTTGAGCTCGCGCATGCCGGGCGTATCGATCAGGCAGGCACCGTAGGGCAGCGGCATCAGCGCTCGATGGGTGGTGGTATGGCGGCCGCGCGAATCATTGCTGCGCACTTCGTTGGTCTTCATCCGATTCTCGCCCAACAGCGTGTTGGTCAAGGTGGATTTGCCGGCGCCGGAGGAACCTACCAGGACCACGGTATTGCCCGGGCCCAACCACGGCAGCAGGGCGGAGACGCTCTCCGGGTCCTTGCCGTTGATCGCCAGCAGCGGAATCTGCTGCGCGGCCAGGTCTTCCAACACCGCCAGCGCGTCTTCGCTGTATTCAGTCTGGTCGGCCTTGGTCAGCACCACCACCGGAGAGGCACCACCGCCGCCAACCAGCAGCAGGTAGCGCTCGATGCGGCGCGGATTGAAGTCGGCGTCCAGGCCACAGACGATGAATACCGTATCGATATTGGCCGCGATCACCTGCTGGTGATAGTGCTCACCGGCCGCACCGCGCTTGATCGAGGTATGCCGTGGCAGCAGCGCGACGATGCGCTTGCCGTCCAGCAACACCCAATCACCTACCGCCGCGCGCTCATGGCTGGGAAAACGCGGGCGCTGCCATTCCGGCGGTGACTCGGTCTTGAGGCTGTTATCGGGCGCATCGGCGACCACGTAGCCGGAACGGTGCTGTTCGATCACCCGCCCCGGGCGGGCCTGCGGGTGGGTGGCAAAGGCCGCCTGCCATTGCGGGTCCTCGGGAGCACCGGGCCAGGGCCAGCCGATATGGCGCAGCGAATCGAAGTCGATGGAATCAGTCATTGGGGGATTCTACCGGGGTGGCGCTTGGCGCCGGGAATGGCGGTTCAGTTGCGCCTGGTGCTTGGGCCAAAGCCGGGGCCAGAGCCCCCCTCCCCAACCCTCCCCTTGCCTGCGGCAAAGGGAGGGAGCCAAGCCTTGCCCCCTCCCTTGCGCGTAGCGCGGGGAAGGTTGGGAAGGGGTGCCTTTGCCTTGCTTTTGCCTGTAACCAATCCGCATTCCCGAATCCCCAATCACGCCACCAAAGGCTCGCCCCGCAGCGCAACAATTCGGCTACCATGCAGAATCCACGCCCGTGATGGCCCTGAGAAAATGTCAAGCCCTGTCAAACCGCTAGCCACTCGTGAACGCCTGTCCGAAGTCCGCTACGAAATCCGTGGTGAACTGGCCCGACGAGCGCGGGAGCTGGAGGCCCAGGGCCGCAAGCTGATCAAGCTCAACATCGGCAATCCCGGCAATTTCGGCTTCCGCGCGCCTGCACACCTGCAGCACGCCATCGCCGATGACATGGGCCGTACCGATCCCTACACCCACCAGCAGGGCCTGCCGGTCGCACGTGAAGCCATCGCCGCCGCCTACGCCCGCCGTGGTGCGCCCGATGCCGTGGCCGACCGCGTGTTCCTCGGCAATGGCGTATCCGAGCTGATCGATCTGTCGCTGCGCGCCCTGCTCAATCCGGGCGACGAAGTGCTGGTGCCCTCGCCGGACTATCCGCTGTGGTCGGCCGCCACCATCCTCAACGATGGTCGACCGGTGTATTACCGCTGCCGCCCGGAGAACGGCTTCCTGCCCGATCCGGTGGAGATGGAAGCGCTGGTGTCCTCGCGCACCCGCGCCATCGTGTTGATCAACCCGAACAACCCAGCCGGCGCCAGCTACCCGCGCGAGCTGCTGGAGAAAATCGTCGCCATCGCCCGCAAGCACAACCTGCTGCTGCTGGTGGACGAGATCTACGACCAGATCCTGTACGACGGCGCGCAGTTCCAGCCGGTCGCACCGTTGGCCGGCGATCATCCCTGCCTGACCTTCAGCGGCCTGAGCAAGGTGCACCGCGCCTGCGGTTGGCGGGTGGGCTGGATGCTGCTGTCCGGTGCCGGCGAGCAACTGGGCGAATTCCGCGCCGCACTCGACCTGCTCAGCGCGCTGCGCCTGTGCGCCAACGTGCCCGGCCAGTACGCCATCGAAGCCGCGGTCAACGGCCCGGATACCATCTCCGAACTGTGCAGTCCCGGCGGCCGCCTGTATGAAACCCGCCGTGCGGTGATCGAGGCCTGTGAGGCCAGTGAGCACCTGTCGCTGGTCGCGCCGTCCGGCGCGCTGTATGCCTTCCCGGCCGTGATCGGCCCCGCGGCGCAAGGTTTTGATGACCACGACTTCGCGCTGCAGCTGATGGAAGAAGAAGGCGTGCTGGTGGTACCAGGTTCCAGCTTCAACGTGCCCTACCGCAACCACTTCCGCGTCACCCTGCTGCCCGAGGCCAGCGTGATGCGCGAGGTCTTCGGCCGCATCGACAAACTGCTCAGCCGTCGTGCCGAAGCTGTCACCAAGGTGGTACGGCTGAAACCACGCAGCGCGGTGGGTTGATTGGACTTGATGAGCGATAACGCAGCCACCTCCACGTCTTACCTGGCGCTGGGCGACTCCTACACCATCGGCGAAGGCGTGCCGCAGTCCGGCACCTGGCCCTTCCAGCTCGCCGCCGCGCTGCGCGCGCAGGGCATCGTGCTGGACGACCCGCAGGTCATCGCCACCACCGGCTGGACCACGGACGAGTTGGCCGCCGCCATCGACGCCGAAGCCCCGCAAGGGCCGTATGCACTGGTGAGCCTGCTGATCGGGGTCAACAACCAGTACCGCGGACGGCCGCTGGCCGAGTACCGGCAGCAGTTCGAACAACTGCTGCAGCGCGCGATCGCCCTGGCTGGCGAAGACCCGCGCCGGGTACTGGTGCTGTCCACGCCGGACTGGGGCTTTACCCCGTACGCGCTGCAGAACGGCCGCGATGCGGCCCAGGTCGCCCGCGAGATCGACGATTTCAACGCCGCCGCACACGCCTGCTGCGGGGATTATGGCGTCGCCTTCGTCGATATCACCCCGACCAGCCGCGACCGTGGTGACACCCCGGAGATGCTGGCCGATGATGGCCTGCACCCTTCAGCGGCCATGTACCAGCGCTGGATGGAAGCGGCCTTGCCTGTCGCTGTGGAACTGCTGCAGGCAGCCCCCGCCGCGTGACTGGGCACTCTGGCCAGCAAGCCTTTCCGGCCGAGGCCGCCAGGGCCATCGCCGGCGCATTTGCTCCAATACAGCCCTGGGGCAACCGCTGGGACTACTACTACACGCTGGGCAAACTGCGCAGCGACCCGCTCTACCCGGGCGTGCTCGAAGCACTACGTGGCAGCGCAGCCCCATTGCTGGACATGGGCTGCGGCCTGGGCCTGCTTGCCCACGCGCTGCGCCACGACGGCCAGCACATGCCGTACCGGGGCGTGGACAACGACGCCGCCAAGATCCAACGCGCCGACAAGGTGGCCAAACGCGCCAGCCTGACAGCCGGCACCTTCGAAGTCATGGACCTGGCCACCACCCTGCCTGTCCACCGCGGCAGCGTCGCCATTCTGGATGTACTCCAGTACCTGCCCGAGCAGGCCCAGCAAGCCCTGCTCCGCAATGTGGCGGCGATGCTGGAGGATGACGGAAGGCTGGTGATGCGCATGGCGCTGGCCGACCACACCCGCCGTGGCCGCATATCGCGCATTGGCGACCGCGCGGCCAACCTGATCGGCTGGATGCAGTTCAGGCCCCGCCACTATCCCGATGCCGACTCTTTGCGCGCATTGCTGCAACAATGCGGCCTGACCGTCAGCCTCACCCCGCTGTACGGCAACACCCCATTCAACAATTGGCTGCTGGTCGCCCGACGCGGTTGAGCCACGGTCAAGCCGTTTGCACCGATAATGGCGGCATTCCCTGCCGGCCCAACCGGGCCGGCGCAGCAACGAGATTCCCGTGAAGAAGACCTATAGCCTCGCCATCGAAGGCAAGCACCCCGACCGCCTGCTGGAAGCCAGCAAGCACGACATCCGCAAGTACACCAAGCGTGAGCGCGGCAAGACGCTGCCAGCCGGTGCAGATAGCTGGGGCTTTGACAGCAAGCTGGGCGTGGACGAAGCCTCTGCCGGGCCGGTGGGCTACGACGAGCTGTTCCGTGCCATTGATGCACTGGTGGCCGCTGGCAATACCCAGTTCTACGTGGAAGTGCTGAGCAAGCCGGTCAAGCGCAGCCCGCGCCCGGCGGCTGAAGCAGCTCCGGCCGCAGAGACCGATTTCGAAGATTGACCGCGCAGTGCCGAGCCACGCTCGGCAGAGGCCTTCCCGGCAAAGCCCAATGTAGTGCCGAGCCATGCTCGGCAGGAGCCTTCCCGGCAAAGCCCAATGTAGTGCCGAGCCATGCTCGGCAGGGGCCTTGCCGACGCGACCCCGGTTGAATCCAGGGCTTCGCGGCTTACGCCGCTTCTACGAAGGCTTTACCGGGAAGGCCCCTGCCGAGCATGGCTCGGCACTACAGTTGACGCCTTTCCTCCCGGGTGCTGTCAGGACCCGGATTTTTCCGCAGCCGCCCGCGCGCGGTCTTTCTTGCTTGGTCGGCGGCCCTTGATACCACCGTTGTCGTCGGCAACAACGCTTGCCGCAGGCGCTGCCTGCGTAGGCTCAAAACCCTCAAGCACCTCGGTCTTGCTCTGCAGCCCATGGCGTTTGCAGATCAACCGCCAATGCGCCATCGCCGCCGAATCGACGAAACTCAGCGCCAGCCCCTTCTCCCCTGCCCGTCCGGTGCGGCCGATACGGTGCAGGTAATCGGCTGGCGCACGCGGCAGGTCGTAGTTCACCACCACCGGCAAACGCGTGATATCGATACCGCGCGCGGCCAGGTCTGTAGCCACCAACACCCGCACCTCACCATCCTTGAAGTCCTGCAGCATGCGGAAGCGCCGCCCCTGCGAAAGCTCACCATGCAGCGCCTGCGTGTTGATGCCGGCCTTGCGCAGCTGTGCAGCCAGACGGTCACCGTCGCGGATGCTGCCGACAAAGACCAATACCTGTTGCCAGCGCGGATCTTCCAGCAAGGACAGCAACAACTCGGCACGTCGAGCGCTATCGACGTGGATGGCCAGCTGTTCGATCTCCGGCGCTGACTGCTGCCCGATTTCCAGCCGCTGCGGATCCTGCAGCCCCGCCGCAGCCAGGCTTTCGATATCCGCTGCGAACGTGGCCGAGAACAAGGCGGTCTGCCGCTTTACCGGCAATTCGGCCAGGATCTGCCGCAGCTCATCGCCGAAGCCCAGTTCCAGCAGACGGTCCGCCTCATCCAGTACCAGCAGCTGCACCTGCTTCAAGGACAGCGCGTTATGCGCCAGCAGATCCAACAGGCGCCCGGGGGTGGCCACGACGATGTCGGCACCACCGCGCAGCGACATCATCTGCGGATTGATCGACACGCCGCCCACCGCACAGACCAGGTGCGGCCGTCGCGGCAACTCGCGGCCCAGGGTGGCAAACACGTCGCTTACCTGCAGCGCCAGCTCGCGGGTCGGCACCAGGATCAACTGGGCCAGCACGCGCGGCTTGCGCGGCGTTGCCATGAAGAAACGCTGCAACGCCGGCAGCACGTAGGCGGCGGTCTTGCCTGAACCGGTCGGCGCCAGCGCCACCACATCGCGGCCCTTCAGCAGCAAGGGCACGGCCTGCTGCTGGATCGGCGTCGGCGCCAGGTAGCCGGCCTGCCGCAGGGCCTGCTGCAACGCTGGCAGCACATAGGGAGACAGGCCGAGTTGGGAGAAAGGCATGGTGCGGTTCCAGAACGCCGCCGGATGGCGGGAGGCGAGTCTACGCTGTTACCCGTGGCAGGCGGGCCACAAGGCCACGGGCCTGCAACTGCTGCAGCACGGCTTCGATGATGGCCAGGTTGTGGCCATGGGCGGCACCTTCATGCAGCAGGACGATGGCCCCAGGCCCGAGGTCCGGCGCAATCCGGGCGACAACGCCCTCCGGCGTGCAGTTGACCCCATCATATCCACGCGCACTCCAGCCTATCCGCGCCAGGCCGTGGCGCTTGAGCGCGGCCGCCACAAACGGGTTGGTCATGCCTACCACCGAGCGGTACCACCGCGGTGCTGCCCCGGCTATGGTGGTGAGCGCCTGCTGGCATTGGCCGATCTCAGCCGCCATCTGCACGGGGCCCAGCGCCCAGAAGCGCGCCTGCGGGTGCGAATAGCTGTGATTGCCGAGGTCATGCCCGCGCCGCAGCACCTCGTGCACCAGCTCCGGCCTGGCCAACGCACGCGCGCCCACCATGAAGAAGGTGGCCTTGGCGTCATGCCGGTCGAGCAGCTCCAGCACCGCCAGGGTCTCATCGGACGGGCCGTCATCGATGGTCAGCCACACGTCCCGGCCGGGCGCACGGCTGACGACCGGTGCATAGAAGCGGCTGTTGGGCAGGAAGATCGGCACGATGAACAGCGCGTGGCTGAGCAGCAGCAAGGGCAGGCCCCAGATCCAGCCCAACTGCCACCACAGCAGCGCAACCAGCAATTGCGAGACAAGCAGCCAGGGCAGCCAGCGCCAGGGGTGGACGGGAATGCGATGCAGGGTTTCCGGGGCAGTCATTCCCCATGATGCCATGCAGCGTAGAATCAGCTGGTCTACGACCACCTATACGAGTTCACGATGTCCCTGGACCCCGCCCTGCGTTCGCGCATTGAATCCATCCTCGGCGCCGACCGCGTCGTCCTGTTCATGAAGGGCCAGCCGACCATGCCGCAGTGCGGCTTCTCGGCCAAGGCTGTTGGCGCGCTGCAGGACCTGGGCGTGCAGTTCAACCACGTCAACGTGCTGGCCGACCAGGAGATCCGTGAAGGCATCAAGGCCTACGGCGACTGGCCGACCATTCCGCAGCTGTACGTGGACGGCGAGCTGATCGGCGGCAGCGACATCATCCTGCAGATGGCCAGCAGCGGTGAACTGAGCAGCCTGCTCGGCCTGGCCGCCCCGGACCGCACCCCGCCGTCGATCACCGTCACCCCGGCGGCGGTGGAAATGCTCAAGGGCGCACTGGCCGACGCCCCGGGCGCTGCGCTGCAGCTGAGCATCGATGCCAGCTTCCAGCCGAACTTCCAGCTGGCCCCGTTCGACGCCAACGCCATCGCCGCCGAATCCAACGGCCTGCGCGTGCAGTTCGATTCCGCCAGCGCGCGTCGCGCCGAAGGCATCACCATCGACTGGGTCGACGACATCCGCGGCCAGGGCCTGGCGATCAACAACCCGAACGCCCCCAAGCCGGTGCAGGACCTGGACGTGCGCAGCGCAGACGATCAGCTGCGTGCCGGCGCCATCACCGTGGTGGACGTGCGCCCGGCCGACGAACGCGCCATCGCCGCGATCAACGGCAAGTTCGAAACCTTCGACGGTGACAACCGCGCCAAGCTCGAGGCCCTGCCCAAGGACACCGCCCTGGCCTTCCTGTGCCACCGCGGCGGGCGCAGCGCGCAGGCGGCCGCGCAGTTCCTGGCACTGGGCTTCACCAATGTGTTCAACATCACCGGCGGCATCGATGCCTGGTCGGAGAACGTGGACAACAGCGTTCCGAAGTACTGATCGGAGCACGCCGCAGCAACAGGAAAAACGCCGGCATAGCCGGCGTTTTTCATGCCTGCACCATCCCCTGCATCGGCAGCTTGCAGCCTGCCTGGCGCATTGCAGGCGCAGGCCAGGCAGTCGCGCGGCAGGCTCGCCTTCGAACCACCCGGTGTGCCGGACGCAATGGATCAGAACTGGATCGACCAACGTGCGCTGAGCGATTGGTCACGACTGGCACTGCCGTGCTGACCGCCGTAGTCCAACTCCAGCCGCTGCCGCGGACTCAGCCAGGCCGACAGCCCCAGCTCGGACGCAACGGTGCTTGCGTCCAGCGCCGCGCCCGTCACGCTGAAACGTCCCGTCTCCGCCCAACCCAGTTCTGCCACCTGCACTCGATCCCCGCTCACCCGCCGATAACCCAGGCCACCACGCAGCTGTAAACCACTCTGCGCCTGTCCTGCCGCTTTCAAGCCATAGGCGAAGCGCAGCCCAGCGGTGCCCAGCGTGCTGCGGGTGTTCTTCACCCGTCCCTGCAACGCGGCGACACCACCGTGTTCGTGGATGCCGGCCACGTCCACGCCCACCCGCGCCACCTGCAGATAGGGTTCCAACGCACGCCCGGCATCGCCCAGGCGGTAGCCAAACTCGATGAATGCCTGCCGTGTCCGTGCGTCATTGCGCGCCGCCAGGCGATCACTGAATCCGGCAAAGCTGACGCTGCGCGTACTCTCCACGTCGTGCCTGCTCACCGCCAGGCCCGTGCCCAGGCCCAGCCCACCCCATGTTCTGCCGGCATAGATGCCGGCGTGGCGGTTATCGATCTTCGCCTTGCTGGCGCGGCCTTGCGCCTGCTTGACGTCGCTATGCCCATTGCCCAGCAGTGCCCCCACCCTCCAGGCAGCAAGGTCGTGCTCCAGGCCCACCAGCACGCCATTGCTGTTGGCATCGGTACGTGCGGCGTTGAGACCGCCGTGCAGGGCACTGCTGCCGCCCAACACCTGCACCCAGGCCGCACTGCCGGCATCGCTGGCGTCAACCAGCGGCTGCGCCGCGCCCCTGCGCAATGCCGCATCGCGCAGATAGCGGCTGCTTTCCAACAAGGCGATCGGGGTGGCTGCGTACAGTTCACCCCCCAGTGCCTCCAGCGCGGCCCCCAACTGGGCGGGAAACAATTGCGTCAGTGGCTTTGGCAGCCCCTGTTCAATGGCGGCTGCATCAGCGAGCGCGGCCACCTGCAACTGGTTGGCCGTCACCGCTGCACTGACCAGGCTGGCGCCCCGTGCCACCTCGAGACGGGCGCCATCACTGGCATAGACCAGTGAAAACTGCAGGAAAGGCGAAAACGCACTGAAGTCCGTGCGCGCGAAACGTCCGATGACGCCGGCATCGGCATGCAGGAAGTTGAATTCCTCACCAAGGTAGTAAGTCCCGGGTTCGGGCAACGCAACCAAGGTGCCATCCAGGCGCGCCGTGCCGGTGACATGCAGCAGATCGCTGCGGCTACCGGGCGCGAGCTCGGCCAGCAACGACGCCGTCGCCGTCTGCTCGTAGTTGCCGTTGACGGTCAGCGTGCCGATGGAATTGCCCGGTGCGATCACACCTTCGACCCGGGTATCGCCCAGCTCACCGGTACCGGACAGTGCACCCTCGACGCCCACCTGCGTACTGCCGCCACGTTGCACGCCGTTGAATGACACAACGCCTCCCAGGACCGCCAGGTCAGCCCCCAGCAGCTGCGCCTTGCTGCTGATCCAGCTGCTGCCGCCCAGGTTGTGGAGTGCGGTCTCCTGCAGGATTCCATTCAGACGGAGCTGGCCACCCTCCACCGTCACCGCATCCGTGAGGCGGTTCAGTCCATCCAGCTCCAATACACCGGCACGCACCACCGCGCCGTTGAAGCTGTTGTCACCACTCAGACGCAGCCAGCCAAGGCCGGATTTGCCGAGCTTGCCAGGCCCACCAATGTCGTTGCGCCAGTCATCCCAGGCGTCGCCCTCCCAGACCTTGGTGCCTCCCGCCTTCTGGTCCATCACGATGTTGGTATCCACCCGCAACTGCCCATAGCCGTCAACCGCCTTGGCCAGATTGACCAGGCCCCAACCATAGACTTCGTCCACGCCCGGTGCCCCCAGATCGGTGGCCGTGGTCAACAGCACGTCGCGCACCTGTGCGCTGTCCAGGTAAGGAAAGCGTTCGAACAGCAGGCCCAATGCACCGGTAACGTGAGGGGCCGCCATCGAGGTGCCGCTCATCGCCGCATAGTCATGGCTGGGGACCCTGTCCAACACGTCCAGCACTGCGTTGCCAGCCGCATCGATCAATAGATCCGCCTGCAACTCCGAATCCGGCCCGTATACGGTGGACACGATGTTGCTGCCTGGCGCGGCAAGGCACCAGTTGGCGGCGTAGCCGCAGCGATGCGATAGATTGTTCAGTTGCAGGTTCTGGTCAACATTCACCACCGCCAGCCAGTACGGCTCGACATCGTCGAACGCACGCGGCAGGCCAGCATGCACATCCGGCAAGGGTGCCTGCTCGGGACTTGCGTTGTAAGCACCGGAGTTACCTGCTGCCCACACCTGGATGAGACCCGTGCCGCGCGAGCCCTGCGCGAATCCGTCCAGATAATCGCGATACGCCGGATCGCCGAAGATTCCATCGACTTCCTGCAGGCTCTCCGCCTCGTGACTGAACCCCCAACTGTGGTTTAGCGCACGTGCGCCCTGCGCCTCCAGTTGGGCATAGAGCTGATCGAATACATCCGGGCCTGGCCCGATCCCCGCCACCGTGATGCCGGTCAAGTTGCTGGCCGGATCCACCGTGATCATCGCCACACTGCCGAAGAACAGGCGCGCCACCGACAGGTCCGATGCGAACGCCACGCCGTGCATGCCCTTGCCATCGCGGTTGGCGGCAATGGTGCCTGCCACGTGCGTACCGTGGGTAACGAACTGCGGCCCTTCGAACAAGCCGTTCTGATGCAGGAACTCCAGCTGCGCCGGCGTGAATGCCGGATCGAGCAACAGATAGTCGATTGCAACCTGGTCGCCCTCACTACTGAAGCAGGCCGAGGGCCCAGACAACACTGTCGTGTTGCTGCACAGACTGCCATCGGCCAGCACGTCGGCCAGGTGCAGGCTGCGATTGTCCTTGCCGGCAAACTCGTCATGGTCCAGGCCGCTGCCGCTGTCAAACACGCCCAGACGCACGCCTTTGCCGGTCAGGCCACGTGCATAGGCGGCATCGGTGTTGATTGCCTGCAAGCCCCAATCGGCATTGAACTCATCGTTGCGCCACTGGGTGACATCGCTCGCATCCGCAGCAGATGCAGCAGGTACGCGGGCGGGCGCGTTGGATTCGTGTGCAGCCGCAGGCCCCTCCACAAAGGTGGATTGCACGGCACGCTGCCAGAGGTGCTGCTGCAGCGTGTCCGTTGACGACTGCGCGGCCGCGGGGGCGCTGACCACCGGGGTGGCGGCAATGGCCTTGGCCAGGAGATGCGGTACAAGCTGCCGTGCATGTGCCGCGTTGCTTCGCGTGATGGACATGATTCACTTCCTTGAGAGGACACAGCCGAGCCGGCGGAAACCACACGCGTGCTGCGTGCGCATCCGGATCGGACGTTCATCCTAGTCACGGAAAATGACTGCACATCGGCATCATGCGCGCTCAGCGCATGATGCTTTTTCATATGAGAAAGTCAGTGACGCTTGCAGTCACACGGCAAGTCAACGTCACAGGTCACGCGGCCGGCATTGCAGCTCCCCACGTCTGCGGCCAACACACCGCAAGCTGTCGAAACGCTCAACCGGCAAACCCGCCCTCGGCGAGGAAATGCAGTTCCTCGGCGGTCGGGATGCGGCCGAGCACTGCGTTGCGGTGCGGGAAACGGCCGAAGCGGCGGATCACATCGCGGTGCACTTCCGCATACTTCAGGTACTCCAGATCACCGAGCACCTCGAACATCGCCACCGCCCGCTCCTGGTCCTGCGGGTCCTCGGAATGCTCGAACGGCAGATAGATGAAGGCACGCAGTTTGAGCGGCAGCTCACGGTCCAGGCCTTCCTCGATGGTGCGCATGGCGTAATGCCGGGCCAACCCATCGGTAGCATAGGAATGCGCGGTACCGCGGAAGCAGTTGCGCGGAAACTGGTCCAGCAGGATCTGCAGCGCGAGCGCGCCTTCGGCGTTTTCCAGCCAATCCTCGCAGGCGCGTCGGGCCGCTTGATAGTGCAGGTCGAGGAATCGCTCCCGGAACTGCGCATCAAACGCCTCGTTACGCTCAAACCAACGCTGCGGACCTGCCGCGCGCCAGAATTCAACCACCGAACTTGCCGTTTCCATTACTGACCCCTGGCTCACCACCTACCGTCAGGCGGTGACACTCCCCACCCATGCCGTCGCACCCGGGGAGCTCGCCGCAGTTGCTGGGGTGTAGCTTAATGGCCAGCCCCGCGCGAGGAAATGAGGAAATGGTGAAAAAAGATGCCATTTATTGCGAAGATGGCCGCAGAAACCATCTCTGCCTGCCGGAAATTGCGATAGGGTTCTGATCTTTCGAAACTGTTACGACCAGGGGGACACAAGCACATGCGTATTGGAATCGTGGTCGACTCGGCCTGTGACCTGCCCGCAGGTTACTTGCAGCGCAACAATATCGTGTTGCTCCCCATCACCGTACGCATCGGCGATACCCTGCTTCCCGACCACCGGGATGAGGAATCCACCTTGGCGTTCCTGCAAGGGCCGCTGAGTGAGCGCAGCGCCGAAGCCGAGACCATCCCCTACAGCGCCGAACAGATCCGCGAGCTGTTCCTGAGCCGCCTGGTCACCGATTTCGACCAGGTGTTCTGCATGACCATCACCCGTACCCGCAGTCCGCTCCATGACAACGCGGTGCAGGCCGGCTACAGCATCCTCAACGAGTACAAGCCGATCCGCCAGGCCGCCGGCTACAACTCGCCGTTCAGCCTGCGCGTCATCGACACCCAGAACCTGTTCGCCGCCCAGGCCGTGAGCGCGGTGGAAGCGGTGCGCCTGCGCGACAGTGGCGCTACCGTGCCGCAGATGCGCGAACGGCTGGAGCTGGTCGCCAGCAACGTGCACGGCTATATGGTCACCCGCGACCTGTACTACCTGCGTGCCCGCGCCCGCCACAAGGGCGACCGCAGTGTTGGCCTGCTGAGCGTCGCGCTCGGCAGCGCGCTGGACATCAAGCCGATCCTGCACGGCTACCGCGGCAACACCGAACCGGTCGCCAAGATCAAGGGCTTCGACGGCGCGGTGCAGGCGTTGTTCGATTTCGTCGGCAAACGTGTGGCGCATGGCCTGATGACCCCGGTGGTATGCATCAGCTACGGTGGCCCCCTGGACGAGCTGCGTGCGCTGCCCGGCTACCGGCAGCTGCGCGACAACTGCGACCAGCACGGCGTGACGCTGCTGGAAGCGGTGATGAGCCTGACCGGCATGGTCAATGTCGGCAAGGGCGCGGTCACCATCGGCTTCGCCGATGAACCCCATACCTTCGGCAACTGAGACTTGCACGCGATCTGTACACCATCGCCACGGCAGGCGCGCTAGTCTGACACTTCATCAAGGAGGTCCCCATGTCCGTGCACTACTCCATTTCGCTGCCCGACCCGGCCAAGGCGCGTGGCGCCGACCCACGCCTGTCGTTCACCGCCAGCGGTGCCGAAGCCTTTGCCGAGCAGTTGCAGGCAGCCCTGCGCACGCCAGAGCTGTTCGAGCGCTGGAAGGCTACCCAGGACGAACCCGATGACGTCGACCCGGGCCTGGGCGCCACCGATCCGCAGGCCACGGTGACCGGCCAGCAGGCCGACCTGCGCATCAACCTGGTCGCCAGCACCACCTTGTCCGGTGATCTGTTCAAGCAGCGCATGCGCTGGCTGGCCGGCAACCACTGGGAACTGCGCGATGTCCGCTGAGCCGTGAGTACCCCGGTTCTGCTTTCCTGGAGCGGCGGCAAGGATGCCGCCTGGGCACTGCATGCCCTGCATCAGCGCGATGACGTACAGGTGGTGGCACTGCTTACCACCCTGACCGAAGGCCATGCGCGCTCATCCATGCAGGGCGTGCGCCATGCCGTGCTGCAGGCCCAGGCCGAGGCGGCCGGCTTGCCGTTGCTGGAGGCCTGGATCCCCCAGGACTGCGACAACGCGCTGTACATGGCCGCGATGCGCGATGCCCTGCAGCGGGCCCAACAACGCTGGCCCGGCATTGCCAGCATTGCCTTCGGCGACCTGCTGCTGGCCGATATCCGCCAATGGCGCGAACAGCAGTACGCCGCGCTTGGTTGGCAGACCCTGTTCCCCCTGTTCGGCCGCGATACCGCAACGTTGGCCCGACAGATGGTCGATGCAGGACTGCAGGCACAGCTGTGCTGCGTGGACAGCCAGCAACTGGATGCAGGTTTCGCCGGCCATGCCTTTGACCACGGCCTGCTGGACGCCCTACCCGCCGATGTCGACCCTTGCGGCGAGAACGGCGAATTCCACACCTGCGTCAGCGCCGGGCCGATGTTCCGTACCCCGTTGCGTCTGCAGCAAGGCCAGACCGTGCTGCGCGAGAATCGCTACGCCTATACCGATTTCATCACCCCGGCAGTGGCGGCGTAAGCCGCAGGGCCAGCGCAGCCTCAACCGCGGGCAGGTGCTGCGTATGCAGAGACCACGCTGCCGCGATGCCTCGCTGCTTACGCCGCACCTATCGGAGGCGGTATATGGGCCGGTTGCGGCGTCTGCACGATTCCCATGCAAACGCGATTGCGGCCAGCATGCTTGGCCGCATACAACGCAGTATCGGCCTCGGCCAGCAGCTGCCGCATGTCCCGCATGCTGGACGGCTGCACGAAGGCCACCCCGATGCTGATGCTGACCGGCCCCTCCGGCAGTGCCAAACCGGCCACCGCCAATCGCAGGGTTTCGGCAAGGGCCGCTACATCGCCCAGCGCAGCCTCGGGCACGATCACCGCGAACTCCTCGCCGCCATAGCGCGCCAGGCAATCACCCGCGCGCCGTACATTCGCCTGCAGGCGGGCCGCCACGGCCTGCAGGCAGCGGTCACCGGCGGGGTGGCCATGGGCATCGTTGAACGCCTTGAAATGGTCGATATCCACCAGCAACAGACCCAGTCCACCGCCACTGCGGCACGCCCGGCTCCACTCGCTCTGCAACACCGCATCGAACTGCCGGCGGTTGGCCACGCCGGTCAGCCCGTCCTGCCTTGCCAACTGGTCCAAGGCCGCCTGGCGCTCCAGCAGACCGATCTGCAACAGCATGCTGCGCAGACCAAACCCCAGCGTGGCCACCACGAAGCCGGCCACTGCCAGCGCGCGGGCATGGTCGACCACCAGGGTGCCAATCACCAGCAGCAACAAGGGCAGGATCATCGGCCCGCCCGCCTGCACAAGGCGGGACAAGCGAGGGCTGGGCGCAAAGCTCGAAACGCGCACGGGCTTCACCGCCAACCAGCCCAGTATCAGAAAGGGCAGATCGATCAGCAGGTCGTTGTATGCGCCGAACGAATCTTCCGAAGAAAAATGATTGATGTAGCCCGCCGCCAGCAGGTAGCCCACGGCATACAAGGCCAAAGCCCGGAACAGGCCGCGCCACTCCGTCGTGTCCGCGGCCAGCCACCGCACGATGGCAAAGCCGGCGATGCACAGGTTCTGGATATCGAACATGTAGCGCATGTTGTCCAGCGCGGCATCGTCGACATCGACACGGTCGGCAAAGAATCCGGTATGCACGAAAAACAATACGCCCAGCAATCCCGCCATGATCGCGTCGATCAGACTGATGCTTGGGCGCTCGGAGCGCGCGCGGGCAAGAACGAACACCAATGGCACGGCATACAGCACGTACAACAACATGCTGGCACGCGGCGTGAGGTCTGTGCGGCCCGCTGCCAGCGCATCGACCAGGTTCAAGGCCATGCCGCCCGCCCACAGCAGCATCGCCACTGCGATCGCGCACCACCCCAAGGCGGCGGCATCCCGCCGGGCACGCCACAGGCAGCAGCCGGCGGCCAGCAACGGCGCCGCGATCAAAAAGCCGAAAGAGCCCGTGCCGGCGGTACCTGCCCCTGCAGCGAGTACCAGTCCATGACAGACCACGAACAGCAGGAACAGCAGCAGCGGCATGCATCCCCCGTCGAACAGGTCATTGCCTGCACGATAACCCGGCCACGACGCCGGCAACGTGACCCAGACCCCGCCACGGCATCACCGCCCCAAGCCTACGCAACCCGTCCGTAGTGCCGAGCCATGCTCGGCAGGGGCCTTACCAGCCCCTTCGCTGTGCGAAAGGAAGGGAGCACGCCGTAGTGCCGAGCCATGCTCGGCAGGGCCTTACCAGCCCCTTCGCTGCGCGAAAGGAAGGGAGCACGCCGTAGTGCCGAGCCATGCTCGGCAGCGGCGTTACCGGCAGAACCTCAGCCGAGCATGGCTCGGCTCTACCAGAAACGGCTCAGCGCATCGCTTTGGCGTGATGGGCGATATGTTCGCCGATGAAGCTGCTGATGAAGTAGTAGCTGTGGTCATACCCCGGCTGCATGCGCAGCTGCAACGGATGCCCTGCGGCGTCACACGCCGCCTGCAGCAGCTGCGGCCGCAGCTGGTTCTCCAGGAATTCATCCGCACCGCCCTGGTCAACCAGCAAGGGCAGCTTTTCCTGCGCCCGCGCCACCAGCTCACTGGCGTCATGGGCTTTCCAGGCGTCGCGGTCTTCGCCCAGATAGGCGGCGAAGGCCTTCTGCCCCCACGGCACCTGCGACGGTGCCACGATCGGCGAGAACGCCGACACACTGCGATAGCGGCCCGGATTCTTCAACGCGATGGTCAGCGCGCCATGCCCGCCCATCGAATGCCCACTGATGGCGCGCACGTCGCTGGCCGCCACGTTGGCCTCCACCCACGCCGGCAGCTCATCGACGATGTAGTCATACATGCGGTAATGCGCAGCCCACGGTGCGCGGGTGGCATTGAGATAGAAGCCCGCCCCCTTGCCCAGGTCGTAACCCTCGGCATCGGCCACGTTGTCGCCGCGCGGGCTGGTGTCCGGCGCCACCAGGATGATGCCGTGCTCGGCCGCATAACGCTGCGCCCCGGCCTTGGTGATGAAGTTCTGCTCGGTGCAGGTGAGCCCGCTCAGCCAGTACAGCACCGGGCACGGACCGTGCGCGGCCTGCGGCGGCAGGTATACGCCTACCGTCATTTCACACCCCAACACCTTGGATTCGTGCCGGTACACGTCCTGCCAGCCGCCGAAGCAGGCGCGATGTTCGAGTCGTTGCATGGTTTGGAATCCTTGGTTGCTGGGTTGCTGGATCTAGTGCGACTGATGGAGTGCGAGCTTCGCGGCTTACACCGCTCCCACAAACCAGCCTCAGTAATGGATGACCGAGCGGATCGACTTGCCTTCGTGCATCAGCTCGAAGGCTTCGTTGATCTTGTCCAGTTCCATCGTGTGGGTGACGAACGGCGCCAGTTCGATGTCACCCTTCATCGCGTCTTCGACCATGCCCGGCAGCTGGCTGCGGCCCTTCACACCGCCGAATGCGGTACCCATCCACTTGCGGCCGGTCACCAGCTGGAACGGACGGGTGGAGATTTCCTGGCCGGCACCGGCGACACCGATGATCACGCTCTGGCCCCAACCACGGTGTGCGCATTCCAGCGCCGCACGCATCACATGGGTGTTGCCGATGCACTCGAAGCTGTGGTCAACACCCCAACCGGTCATTTCGACGACGACCTGCTGGATCGGCTTGTCGTGATCCTTCGGATTGACGCAGTCGGTGGCACCAAACTGCTTGGCCAGTTCGAACTTGGACGGGTTGGTGTCGATGGCGATGATGCGGCCGGCCTTGGCTTGGCGCGCGCCCTGGATCACCGCCAGGCCAATACCACCCAACCCGAACACGGCCACGCTGTCGCCTTCGGCCACCTTAGCGGTGTTGTGCACCGCGCCGATGCCGGTGGTGACGCCGCAGCCCAGCAGGCAGACATGCTCCGGGTTGGCTTCCGGGTTGACCTTGGCCAGCGACACTTCGGCCACCACGGTGTACTCGGAGAACGTGGAGCAACCCATGTAGTGGTAGATCGGCTCGCCGTTATAGGAGAAGCGGCTGGTGCCGTCCGGCATCACGCCCTTGCCCTGGGTGGCGCGCACCGAGGTGCACAGATTGGTCTTGCCGCTCTTGCAGAACAGGCACTCGCCGCACTCGGCGGTATATAGCGGAATGACGTGATCGCCCGGCTTCACCGAGGTAACGCCCTCGCCCACCTCGACCACGATGCCGGCGCCTTCATGGCCGAGCACGCAGGGGAACAGGCCTTCCGGGTCATCACCGGACAGGGTGAAGGCATCGGTATGACAGACACCGGTATGGGTGATCTTGACCAGCACCTCGCCGGCCTTCGGCGGTGCGACGTCGATCTCGACGATCTGCAAGGGCTGGCCCGGACCAAAGGCAACGGCGGCACGTGATTTCATGGTTGTTCTCCTGCGGGAATGGCGAAGGACAGCGCAGTGCGCCGCCCGGGATTATTTGAGATAGGAACGGATCAGGCTGGACATCTCGGCAACACGCGCGGCCCGCTGCGCGTCCGAGCGCGCCGGCTGGCCAAACTCCTCGCGCAGGTGCGCCTCCATCACCTCGGACATCAGCCCGTTGACCGCCCCGCGGATGGCTGCGATCTGCTGCAGCACCGGGTTGCAGTCCGCGCCGGCTTCCAATGCGCGCTCCAGCGCATCGCACTGGCCGCGGATGCGCTTGACCCGGGCCAGGACCTTCTTTTTCTCTTCGGGCGAGTGCGGCATGGCGGCCCCAATATCCTGTACTGGGGGATAGTATATTTACGGAGCCAGCGGATTGCCATCGCCCAACTTGCAGACTCGGGAAAAGCCCTGCAGCTGGCTGCGGCCAGCGCTTGCCGCTAGCCCCGCGTCAGCCCGCGAAGCAGCAGATCCAGGGCAGCGGTGGACTTGCGCAGGCGCGCATCACCATCAGCGCCTTCGGCTATCCAGAAAGCAGCCTCGGCCAGGCTGCCATAGATCATTGACGCCAGGGCCTGGGCATCCACCTCTGCAATCAATCCCTGGCGAGCAAGTTCCTCGATCACGCGCTGCATCGAATCCACGCAATGCCGCTGCGAATCCAGGGTGGCGCCGCCGAGCACCGCACGTGCGTCGCGCAGGACGATGCGTTGGACCTCCGGTTCCAGCGCCATGTCCAGATAGGCCCGGCAGCGTTGCTGGAAGCCCTGCCAGGGATCGGTGGCGGCATCACTGATGGCCTGCAGCCGCGCGTCGGTCTCTGCATCGATCTGCTCGACCACCGCCGCCAGCAAGCCCTGCTTGTCACCAAAGTGGTGATACAGCGCGCCGCGGGTCAGGCCTGCCTGGGCAGTCAGCTCATCCATCGAGGTATTCGCATACCCGCTGTCGGCAAACATGCGACGGGCAGTAGCCAATAGCGAGGCACGGGTGGCCTCCATTTCAACGCGGGTGCGACGGACCAAAGTGATCTCCTTTCATACGATGCGTATGTTTATTTACATTCACGGCGTATGTATATAGTCTTTTACGTACACCTTGTATGTATTGTTACGGCGCGCACTTTCACAAGCAAGCCGCAGTTCCTGGAGCCCCCATGGTCAGCGCCTACCGCACACTCTTCTCCGTTCCCGGCGCCATCGCCTTCACCCTGGCCGGCCTGTTGGCGCGATTGCCGCTACCCATGACCGGCATTGGCATCATCACCCTGCTGGCCCAGCTGCGCGGCAGCTATGCCCTGGCGGGCGCGGTATCGGCCACCTTCGTCCTGAGCTATGCGCTGGCATCGCCGCGGATCTCGCGTTGGGTAGACCGCCATGGCCAGGCAAAGGTTTTGTCGTTGGCGGCCACCGCCAGCGTCGCGGGCATGTTGCTGCTGCTCCTTGCCAGCCACTGGCAGGCACCGGACTGGCTGCTTTTCACGGGTGCCGCGCTGGCCGGCTGCATGCCGAGCATGTCGGCAATGCTCAGGGCGCGCTGGACCGTCATCTACCGCGGGCAGGCACCGCTGCAGACGGCTTACTCGCTGGAAACCGTCTTCGACGAGCTCGGCTTCATCGCCGGCCCGCCCTTGGCCGTGGGGCTATCCGTTGCCTTGTTTCCACAGGCCGGCCTGCTGTGTGCCGCGCTGCTGCTGGCCTTGGGTACCGGCATGCTTGCGCTGCAGCGGGCAACCCAACCACAGCCCGATCCGGAGGCCACAAACAGCGCTGGCCGATCGGTGATCGCGGCGGCGGATGTGCGACTGCTTGCAGTGCTGATGGTGGCAATGGGCGTGATCGTCGGCAGCATCGACATCACCAGCGTCGCCTTTGCCGAACAGCACGGTCAGCCTTTTGCCGCCAGCATCGTGCTGTCGGCCTACGCCGTGGGCTCCTGCGCGGCAGGCCTGGTGTTTGGCGTGCTGAAACTGACCACACCGCTGCAACGCCTGCTGCTGTGGTGCGGCACCGCGACGGCACTGTGCACGCTGCCGTTGTTGCTGGTGACCAACCTGCCTGCGCTTGCAGCAAGCGTGCTGCTGGCCGGCACCTTCTTCGCCCCCACGATGATCGTGGTCATGTCGCTGATCGAGCGCAGCGTGCCGCCACGGCAGCTGACCGAAGGCATCACCTGGCTGCTGGCCGGATTGAACGTTGGCGTGGCACTCGGCGCCGCAGCCACCGGACAGCGGGTGGACGCGGCCGGTGCCGGTGCGGGCTTCGCCGTGAGTGTGGTTGCCGGGGCCGCGGTGCTGCTGTTGTCGATCTGCGCTGCCCGCCGCCTGCGTCCCCGCCTGTTGCAACCCAGCAACGCCTGCTGACACCCAATACTCTCCCGGACCGGAACAGACCGTGCAAACACCATCCTCCCCGGCAGCCGCCGCGAATCATCCGTGGCTGGCAGTGCTGGCCGTCGCGCTGGCGACCTTCTCCGTGGTAACCACCGAAATGCTGCCCGTCGGCCTGCTTACCCCCATCGCCCACGACCTTGGCATATCCAGCGGCAGCGCCGGCCTGCTGATTTCCGTGCCAGCACTGCTGGCGGCAGTATTTGCGCCGCTGGTGGTTATCGCCGCTGGCGGCATCAACCGGCGCAGGATCCTGTGCGGCTTGCTGATCCTGCTTGTAGCAGCCAACACGGCATCGGCGCTGGCGCCGAACATGCACTGGATGCTCGCTGCCAGGCTGCTGGTTGGTGTCTGCATGGGCGGGATCTGGGCGATTGCAGGCGGACTGGCGACACGCCTGGTCCTCCCACAGCGCGTGGGACTCGCCACCGCCATCATCTTCGGTGGCGTCGCGGCCGCCTCGGTGTTGGGCGTGCCGCTGGCTGCATGGACTGGCGAACTGCTCGGATGGCGTCAGGCATTCGCCGGCATGGCATTGCTGAGCGCGCTTGTCTTGTTGCTCCACCTTGCAGTGATTCCCTCGCTACCCGCGGTGGCATCGGTGCAGCTGCGCCACTTCGCCGAACAACTGGGCAGCCGCCGCGTACAGCTCGGGCTCGGCGTGACGCTGCTGCTGGTAACAGGACATTTCGCGGCATTCACGTTCATCCGGCCACTGCTGGAGTCGGTCTCCGGCGTGGGGGCTTCCTGGATCGGCGGGCTGCTGCTGGGCTATGGAACCGCCGGCATAGCCGGCAATTTCCTGGTCGGGCTGGTCGCCCCCCGCCATGTCACCGCCACCGTGATAGCCATTGCAGCCGGCCTCCTGGCCACGGCACTGCTGTTTCTTTGCATCGGCCATGCCCCGCTCAACGGAAGCATCCTGCTCTTGCTCTGGGGTCTGGCCTACGGCGGGGTATCGGTTGGACTCATGACCTGGATGATGCAGGCCGCGCCGAATGCGATAGAAGCAAACAGCGCCCTGTATGTGGGCGCATTCAATGTCGCCATCGCAGTGGGCGCATGGGCAGGCGGCCGATTGTTGGACCAGCTTGGCCCTGCAGGAAACCTCTGGGCCACAGCGG
Organism: Stenotrophomonas sp. STEN033; assembly: GCF_056856655.1. Classification (NCBI taxonomy): domain Bacteria; kingdom Pseudomonadati; phylum Pseudomonadota; class Gammaproteobacteria; order Lysobacterales; family Lysobacteraceae; genus Stenotrophomonas; species Stenotrophomonas sp. STEN033. The sequence goes on along the minus strand of NZ_JBXFWM010000011.1, from coordinate 60,228 downwards.
TGCTTTCGATGGCCGCACTGCTGTGCTGCATCGCTGCATTGGCTCCCGGACGCCACCGCTGATGCAGATAACCCGCGCCGGTCGACAGCCCCCCCGTCCTGAACCACCAACCCTGTCGAAAGGATCGAGGAAACAAGGAACAGACGGCTGAACTTCGACGCCCACGGGCACATGACTTCCGGCAGGGATGCATGGTGTTATACCTAACTATAGTATCAACACACTGAGCGGAGCGGTTCGCAGGTCGTCGCAGAGCCGTCCGCGTGTTCCTGCAAGCATCTGCACCAGCGTCCAGGGGGAGTAAATGGGTACAAACAGCATCAAGGTGTGGGCCATGGCAGCCTTGCTGATGGCTGCCTCCAACATCGCCCACGCCGGCGAGATATTGGTGGACCGCGGCGCCTACAGGCTGAGCGCCGAGCAGTCCGGAGCCGGACCGGTCACGGTGGTCTTCGAGTCGGGCTTCGGCCAGGCCAAGGACACATGGAAGGACGTGATCGCTGCGCTCGGCCCCGACTACCGCAGCATCAGCTATTCACGCGCGGGGCTTGGCAACTCGGGCAGCGATGGGAAGCCCAAGGACATCGACGCTCACCTCGTTGACCTCGGTGCCGTGATCAGTGACCTCGCCGGTGGACAGAAGGTCGTGCTGGTCGGCCACTCGTATGGTGGACTGCTGGCCACCGAGTTCGCACGCCGCCATCCGCAACAACTGCAGGCGCTGGTCCTCGTCGACCCGGCCACCCTGGGCCAGCGACACGCGTTCAAGCAGGCCGATGCAGCACGCGTACTGGCCGATGATGCCGCCCTGCTGGACATGCTGCCGCCGCCCATGGCCGCCGACTATCGGGCATTGATCACCCAGCTGGATGCGCCTGGCGCGCGCACGCCGAGCGCCATGCCGGACCTTCCGGTCGCGCTGCTCACCGCCACGCAGGTCGCCGCCGAACCCTTCGTTTTCGAGGAAACAGCTGCCGGCAAAGCGCTGTGGAAGGCGCAGCACGCCGCATTGTTCAGCGCCTTCGACCGTGGCTTCCAGCGCTACTTCGTCACCGGCCACAACATCCACCGCGAGAACCCGGCAGCGGTTGCCGATGCGATCAGGGACATTGCAGGCAGGCGTTGAGCTGCCTGCTCCTTGGGACGGCAGCCGGCACAACGTGAAGCCCGGGCAACACCTCACCATCACCGTCACGCAGCGGGCACTGATCGTAGTGCCGTGCCGCCACCGCCTTGAATGATTGAACGGACGCGAGCGAAATGAAGAGACTGGCTGCCTTGTTGATGCTTCTTCCGGCTTTGGCGCTTCCGCTATTGGCGCAGGCGCAACCGCGATCGTCACAAGCAGTGCATACGGAAGTGCATGCAGAGAAGCTCGATGACTTCATCAACCATGTCGAGGACAACAACGGCGGCATTGGCAGCCTGTCCATCTTCAAGGACGGCCGCGAGGTCTATGCCAGAAGCTTCGGGCAACCGAACCTGCCTGGTGTTGCTTACGACGAGAGCAGCAAGTATCAAATCGCATCCGTAACCAAGATGGTCACAGCGATCCTGGCCTTCAAGCTGATCGAAGACGGCCGTCTGAGGCTGGATGACAGACTGTCCAGCTTTTTCCCGGACATGCCTTCCTCACATCGGATAAGCATCGGCAACCTGCTGGAGCACACCAGCGGTCTTGGCAACTTCGCGATCAGGAATGGTCAGGTATGGGTAGTTGATCCGCTAAGCCAGGATGACATCCTGCAGGAAATACGAACCCAGGGTGCTGCATTCGAACCTGGTGAACGCGTTGCCTACTCCAACTCCGCCTACTTCCTCCTGCGGATGATCATCGAGCGGGTAGATGGGCGCGACTACCACGATATCGTCGCGCAGGAAATCGCAGCGCCTCTTGGCCTGCGCAACTTCGCTTCCACGCGTTCCCACCCCGGCAACACCTTCAAGTCCTATGCATTCGCCGGGCAATGGCGGCAGATCAAGGAGATCGAGTACACCAACGTGATCGGCGTGGGTGACATCGCAGCCACCACACACGACCTGAATGTACTGATCACCGCGCTGTTCGAGCACAAGCTGCTGCGCACGGAGACTGTGGAGCAGATGCAGCCGCGACCGGGTGGCAGCGGCTGGGGGCGAGGACTGGCTGAGTTCACGTACGACGAGAATCATTTTTTTGGTCACGGTGGTGACGTGCTGGGCTCGCACGCGCGCGTCATTTACAACCCGGCGGATGACGTGGCGATCGCGTACGCCACCAACGGCGAGCGCATTCCTACCAACGAATTCCTGCGCACGATCGTGGAGATCGTCTATGGACGCAACGTTGCGCCACCGGCGTTAAAGTAGTTGCATGACTGCGGCCAGAGCCAGACTTCAGGAAAGCCCGACTCTGACGCCGACTCAGGTCCTGCTTACAGTGCCGAGCGGTCAGTGACGAACACCGGCAGCGGTACATCCAGCACGTCCGCACTCAGCCCCCGCCCCGCCAGGAAACCGGCGATGTTGTCGGCGATGGCGGGATTGCCCAGCCACATCTCATTGTCGTGGCTCGCGCCGCGCACCAGCAGCTCCTTGCCTTGGCTGAAGCCGGGAAGCAGCGCCTGGGCGTTGGCATGCGGGGTGCGGCCATCGAGCGTGCCGCTGATGAACAACACCGGCACGTCACTGCGCAGTGGCGCACGGAAGGCGTCTCCCAGATCCAGCATGCCCAGCCCATCGGCAACTTCCGGGAACGGGAAGTTCAAGGCGTCGCCGAGCAGACTCTGCCGTGCCTGCGCCGCCGCCAGTGCGCGCCGCTGTGGACTCTGCCCGGAAGCCACATCCATTGCCGTTGGCATGGCGCGCCAGCCGCCCAGGCCCTCGCGCACCATCAGGGCGATCGCACCGAGCAGGTCGTAGTTGCCGGCCTCGGCCTCACGTAGCGCCAATGGCAGCACGCGCTGGGTGGAGCGGCGACCAAGCGCGATCGCTATCGCCATCTGTGCGTCGAACTCACCAATCGTCACCTTGCGGCCGTCATGCATCGGGCTGCTGCCCTGCCCCGGCTGCTGCCGCAGCTTGGCCAACACCCGCTGCGCCGATCCCTGCAGGTCCTCGAAGCCGTCCTTTTTGGCGATGACTGCCAGATCAGCCAACAAGGCATCACCGGCCAGCGGCAGCTTGAGCGTGTCGTCCGGGCCTTCGCTGCCCATCAACACCACGCGCTCAAGGCTGCCCGGATGCCGACGCACCGTGGCCAGGGCCAGATGCGTGCCGTAGCTCATGCCCCACAGGCTCAGCTTGGGCAATGCCATCGCCTTGCGCAGGTATTCGATATCGTCAGCGCTCTCGGCGGTGGTGTAGGCGCCCATATCAACCCCGGCGTCCTTCCAGAAGGTCAAACAGCTGGCCAGTGCGGCCTTTATTCCTGCCAGGGCTGCGTCACGCTGCAGTGGCTTGGCATCGTCGAACTTCTGTTCGTGTGGGCACTCCGGTGGCATTTCGGAGAAGTCGGTGCCGCGCTGATCAAGCAGCAGCACATCAGTCTCGCGGCGAACCCGGTCGAATACCGGCCAGCGCGGGCCCAGTGCGGTGCCGAAGCCAGAGCCACCCGGGCCGCCGGCCAGATAGACCACCGGGGCACTGCGGCCATCGCCACTGGTCGCCGGCAAGCGCACCACACGCAGGCGGATGCGCGGCCCGTTCGGCTCACTGTGGCGACGCGGAACGTCGAGGAAGGCCTCTTCGCTGGCGATGATGCCATTGTTCTTGGTCTGCATCGCATAGGGTGCGAATACCAGCGGCGCAACCGAGTCCTTGGCCAGCGCCGGCGAAGCGCAGGCCAGGGTCAGGCAGAGCACCAACAGGCGAGCGGCACGTCCCGGCTTGCCCTTGCCGGTCGCAACCGCCCCACCAACGCCGGGTTGATGCGCAGCGACAAGCGATGCGGTGGAAGAAGCCGCCGAGAACTGCAGGCAAGGATGACGGGCAGTGGAAACAGACGAAGAGTTGATGGACATGGCGGGCTCCTATCGGGAGGGAAGGTAGGTGTTGCCGTGGCCTCTGCAACCCGGAGAAAGCTCCCGTCGCCCTTGCCACGGAGCCAGCATCCCTCCCCCAACGGCGCCTGCGGGGCGCGCGTCCGCCGAACGGCTCCAACTCACCGCCCAGCGTCTCCGCGCAGCCGATACGATAGGCCCATGCCGATCCTACGAATCCTGAGCGTACTGGCCGTGCTGGTCTTCGCGGTCGCCGCGTGGCTGGCTGTGCTGCTGCGCGACGTCAACAGCGTGCAAGTACTGAGCGGAGAGATGGCACCCGCCAGCGTGACCTCCGCGGGTAGCTTGCCGACCTCGCCGCTCGCCGACATCCATTGGCAGCCCATCGATCAACAAACGCTGGCCAGCTGGCGCGGCCCGTACTGGCTGCGCTGGCAATCGCCCGCGTCCACCCAGCCGGACGATGCTGGCCGCGCCCTGCGCCTGTCACTGCGTGGCGCCAGCCAGCTGTACTGGAACGGCCAACCGATGCTGGGCAACGGTGTCGTCGGCATCAGCGCCGAGCAGGAGCAGCCCGGCCTGGTCGACATTACCCGCGTACTGCCGCCTTCCTCGCCCACGGGCAGCGACGAACTGCTGGTGCTCGCGTCCAGCCACCACCAGCAGTTCGGCCTGTACAGCGCCGATGCCCTGGTAGCAGTGGCGCCGGCCGTGGTGTTGTACCAGCGCATGGTCCTGCCTTGGCTGATCGCCGCCCTCGCCACCGGTGCACTCGCAGCAGCCTGTCTGTACTTCCTTGCGCTGCAGCGCGGCCGGCCGCAGATGCCGGGCGGGCAACTGTTGCTCGCGCTGTGCGCGGTCGGGATTGCATTGCCGGTGATCGAAGGCTGGCGACCATTGCTCGGCTATCTCTATCCGTGGCACGGCCTGCGCCTGTATGCGCTGCTGGCCTTGCACGTGGCAGCGGCCATGCTGCTGCCTGCCTATCTTGCCCGACGTTATGGCGTTACCGTTCCCAAGGGCCTGGGCATCGCGTACGCGACCGCGCTGGTGCTGGCCGCCGTGCTGCTGCCCAGCTTCGATATCCGCTCGGCGATGGCACTGCTGCTGAGCCTGCTGGCCTCGTCTGCGTTGCTGCTGCGGGCCAAAGGTGAACGCGAGGAACGCTGGCCGATCCTGGCCCTGCTGGTCGCCGGCGTACTGGCCTTGTTGTTTGCCCCCGGGGCCTTCCTCGATGGCCCCTACTTCCTGCTGCTAGCGGTGCTGGCGGGTTTCCTGCTGCTCTGCCATGCGGCGCAGGTTCGAGCCTTGGATATGCACAACGCACGCCTGCGCGAAGAACGTGCCAGCCTGTCGCTGCAGTTGCTGCAGCGTGGCATCCAGCCGCACTGGCTGATGAATACCCTCACCTGCCTGCAGGAACTGATCGAACAGGCTCCGACCAAGGCCAGCCGCCTGGTCGAGTCACTGGCCGAACAGTTCGACCGTTTGCGCGAGAGCAGCAGTCGCCAGAGCGTTCCATTGAGTGAAGAGCTGGCCCTGTGCCGCAACCATCTGGACATCGTTGGCCAGGCCCTGGACCAACCGATGACGCTGGAGGTGGACGCCGACGACCTGCAACTCTCGCTGCCGCCCGGCGTGCTGCATGCGCAGGTGGAGAACGCGCTGACCCATGCCGGCGCGGTCGCCTGTGCGCAACGACCGTTCCGCCTGCGCGTGCAGCGCGACAAGCAACACTGGGTGCTGGAACTGCGCAGTGCACGTGGTTCCGCTCCGCACCGAGGCCAGGGCACCGGAACCCGTTACATCGAGGCCAGCCTGGCCGCCTCCCACCCCAACCGCTGGCATTACAGCCAAGGCGCCGATGGCGCCGACTGGTGCAGTCGGATCGAACTCACATGCGCATATTGATCGTCGAGGATGAGCCGTTGGTCCGCCAGCGCCTGTTGCGCCTGTGCGCTGAACTGGCCGGCACGCGTGCCCGCTTCGATGCGGTCGCCGACCTCGATGCCGCCGGCGACCGGTTGCAGCGCAGCGTCTACGACGGTCTGCTGCTGGACCTCAACCTCGGCGGTGAGGACGGCTTTGAGCTGCTGCGCAGCGCGGTGGCTGGCCGTTACCACTGCGTGGTTGTATCCGCCCATCGCGAGCGCGCCCTGCAGGCCTTCGAGCACGGCGTGCTGGACTTCGTACCCAAGCCGTTCTCGCGTGAGCGCCTGGGCCAGGCACTGGAGCGCCTGCTGGATGTAGGCCGCTACAGCTCAGGCCGCGCACGTTACCTGGGCATCTGGCGCGCGCAGGGCACGGCCCTGGTCGAACTGGCCGATGTGCAGTGGATCCGGGCCGACGGCGACTACAGCGAGCTGCGCATGCGCGACGGTCGCAGTGAGCTGCACGACAAGTCACTGGCGGGCCTGAGCGCGGTATTGCCGCCGGACTTCGTCCGTTGTCACCGCTCCTACCTGGTCAACCTGCGCCACATCAGCACCCTGCATTCGGGAAGCGGCAGCCGCTATTGGCTGGTGCTCACTGGCGGTGCGGAGCTGCCGGTGGGCCGCGCCCATGTGGCCGGCCTGCGACAGGCACTCGCGCTTGAGTGAACCAGCCGCCGCATGGAAGTGCGCAGACGCCGTAGCCCGGTCAAGCGCAGCGCACCCGGGAGCTTGCAGAGCGGTGCGAAGCCGCGTGCCCATAAAAGCATTGCAATAAGCACATCAACGCCCTATCTGACTCAACGATTCCCCGGGTGCGCTGCGCTTACCCGGGCTACGTGGTTGCGCTGAAGATCTCAGGCGGTTCGTCTGCCGATGGAATCTGCGGCGCCTGCTCAAGGGCTCTGGGGCGTTGAACGCGCCTTGCTCAGGGCATCCTCAAAACTCTCCTTGTGCGCGTCCACCAGCCGGGCAAGCAGGCCAGGGTCCACAAATGCATCCTCATCGCCATCGGCGCGTTGCGCCTGCCGCTCAAGGATGCCGGTGGTATCGGGATGGCCGCTCAGGACGATGTCGGCCTGCATTGCGCCAAGCTTTGCAAACGTCGCGCGGAAGTCCTCGGCGATCGTCGGATAGCTCCGGTTCCCAACCAACGTATTGCCGGCGACGGTAATGCTGCACAGGAACAACACCTCGCGCGGCGTGCCGCGGTCATTCACGGTCATGCTCCAGCTGGTGCAACCGGCGGTGTGTCCCGGCGTGAGATGCGCAGTCAGCTCGACATCACCCAGCCGGACCTTCTGCCCGTCGCTGACGACCTCATCCAGCTTGATGGGATCGAAGGGCTGGATGCCGTAGTTGTTGTCGCCCTGGTTCCTGCCGTTCTCAAGCGCCCAACGGTCGCCAGCGCTGGCAGCATAACGTGCACCGGTGTCGCGCTTGAGTGCTGCCATCGCACCGACATGATCCGCATGGGCATGGCTGCTGAGCAACAGCCGCACATCATGCAGCGCCACACCCAGGCTTTCGATGTTGCGCTCGATCTGATCCGCATTGGCAGCAAGCGGAGCATCCAGCAGGATCGCCCCCTGCTCCGACACGATCAGGTAGGCCGCCAGTCCCTCGCTGCCTACGTAATAGATGTTGTCGACGATATGAAATGGCTTGATCGGTGTCGTCCAGTCCGCGGGCGGTCCAGCCCACGCCGCCGCCGACGCCGCTCCGGCAAGCACCATCGCCGCCAACTGCAATCTCCTGCGAATCGCCTTCTTCTGCATCATCTCTGCGCCTTGTCCAATAAGTGCAGCAACTGTGCGTCGTGGAGGAACTTGCGACAAATGCGTAGAACTGGGTCGAGCCATGAGTTTTTCTTGGCCTTCGCCTATCTGCGGGCAGGCCGGCACGATAAGTGCCGGCACCTCGCCATCCGGCAATAAACGGCCGGCGTCCGCAACGCACCGTAATTGCGATTCTCCGGCCTGCAATTTTTACGGGGTTTTCATCGCGGCGTATCACCCTCCAGCCGCGGGCAGCAGTATCTTCGCGTCCATCCACCCCGAGAAGCCACAATGATCCGTCGATCCTTGTCCCTGCTGCTTCCGTCCCTGTTTGTGGCTGCAGCGCTGTCGGGCTGCGACGCTCCCGACAAGGCAACCGCCATTGCCGATAAGACCGCGGCAGCAGATGCCAATGAACTCCCGTTGTTCGACACCTTCGGCGACCTGCGCCGCGACATCGGCAGCAAGGTACCGCTGGCACAGCGCTACTTCGACCAAGGGCTGCGCCTGGCCTATGGATTCAACCACGAGGCTGCCGGGCGCGCATTTGCCGAAGCCGCGCGCTTGGATCCCGCCTGTGCCATCTGTGTCTGGGGCCAGGCACTGGTGCTGGGCCCGAACATCAATCTGCCGATGGACCCTGCCGCCGCCACGCAGGCAGCTGCGTTGGCAGCGCGTGCAGCCAGCCTCGCCACCCACGCGCGCCCGGTGGATCAAGCCTTGATAGAGGCGCTACGGAAGCGCTATACCGATCCAGCGCCGGAGGACCGCAAGCCGCTGGACCGCGCCTACGCCGAGGCGATGGCCACCGTCGTCGCGCAGTTCCCGGAAGACGATGATGCCGCCACCCTGTATGCCGAGGCCTTGATGGATCTCTCGCCTTGGGCGTACTGGCAGGACGGCAAGCCCGCCGAGTTCACCCAAGCCCTGGTCGGCGAGCTGGAGCGCGTGCTGGCGCGCAACCCGCGCCATATCGGCGCGATGCATTACTACATCCACGCCATGGAATCCTCGCCCGAGCCCAAGCGTGCCGAGCCCTACGCAGATGCGCTGGCTGCGCTGGCACCGGGATCCGGCCACCTGGTGCACATGCCTGCGCATATCTACATCCGTGTGGGCCGCTACCACGATGCGACGATGACCAATCTTTCCGCCACTACCGCCGACAAGGATTTCCTTGCAGTCTGCCGTGGCAGCAACGGCGTCTATCCGCTGGGCTACGTGCCACACAACTGGCATTTCGCGACGATGACCACCGGCCTGACCGGCTCGCGTACCTTGTCACTGCAGGCCGCGCAGCAGACCGCCGCGCGCGCCGACCGCAAGGTGATGGGCGAAGCGCCAATGCAGTTCATGCAGCAGTTCGTGGTCACCCCGCTGCTCACCCAGGTGCGGTTTGGCGACTGGGACGCGATCCTCGCCGACAGGCCCGCCGCAGCGGAACTGCCCTACCCCGCTGCGATACGCCACTTTGCGCGTGGCATGGCGCAGGCGCGCAAGGGCAACCTGGAGCAGGCGTTTGCCGAGGCCAGTGCACTGCACACGATCGCCGCCGACCCGGCAATGGCACAGATCAGCTTCTTCGACATCAATCATGCCGATGGTGTGCTGCGGGTAGCCGACGCGTTGTTGCAGGGCGAATTGCTGCGCACGCAGGGCAAGCACGATGCGGCGGCGGCCGCGCTGCGGGATGCGGTGCGCGCCGAGGACGTCCTGGCCTACAACGAGCCTGCCGACTGGCCCTTGCCGGTACGCCCCTATCTGGGGGCCGCGTTGTTGGAAGCCGGCGATGCCAAGGGTGCGAGCGCCGCCTTCGATCAGGACCTTAAAACCTATCCCGCCAACGGTTGGTCCCTGCAGGGGCTGGCACAGGCGAAACAGGCACTGGGACAGAAAGAAGCGGCTGCCGAAACCCAACGCCAGCAAGAAGCCGCCTGGCAATGGGCCGATGCGCCACTGACTGCAGCGCGCTACTGAACCGGCGGCGCCGCAGTGGCTTGATGGCCAGCCTGCTGCAGCTCGGCCATCGCCGCCAATGCGGTCGTCTCTCGCTGCTGCCAGCTGCCGCGCAGCTGGCGATAAGGCACCTGGCGCGCTTCAAGCTCGCGCAGGTACCAGCCATGCTGCCAGCGGCGGAAGTCCGCATCACGGCGCGTGCCGTCCTGCACGAAGGGCACATCCGGCGCGCACAGCAACACCAGGTCGTAATGACGGGCCGACAATGCCAGCAGCAACGGATCGGCACGCCCGAACATGGCCTGTGCATACATCAAGGTGGTCAGCGGCGAGGTGTCGCAGGCCAGCCAGGTGCTGGCAGTTTCCAGCAGGGCCTCCTCACGCGCGATCTGGGTCTGGGCGATATGCAGCAGATCGGCTTCCTGCAGTTGGCCATTGTTCGCCTCCCACAGCTCCCGCCCGTACTCGGCGGCATGCACGCTGCCACAGCATTCGGCCAAGCGCTGCGCCAGCGTGGACTTGCCGGTGGACTCGCCACCCAGCAACACCACCCGCTTGACGAAATGGCGGTATACCTGCGGTGCCAGCTGCTGCCGCTGCGCATGCAGATCGGTACGCAATGCAGTTCCCGAGATCGGCACCGTGCGCCGTGCCGGGTCCACCGCCACATGTACCACCGCAGTGCCACCGTGCAACTGCTGTTGCTGTGACAGCACTTCGGCAAAGCCGGGGCCGTAGTCCTCACTGCTGAACACCACGTCCACCTGCTGGCGGATCACCTCACGCAGCAACCAGGCCATGAACAGCCGGTGCACCGCGTCGCTGGCGTCGTTGTCCGGCAGAGCGCGCTTGGGCAAGCCCAGCCGCTGGCAGTGCGCGGCCAGGCGCGCATCGTCCAGCACCCAGTGCTGGGCGCCCGGGTACAGGCTGCGCAGCCACTGCTCACGTCGCTGCGGCTCCATTCCGGCGAACTCGGGCTTGGTATAGCTGACCACGATCAGCTGCGCGCAGGCGGCCTGCGCATGGTCCAGCAGCAACTGATGGCCGCGATGCAGCGGGCAGAACTTGCCCACCACCAGACCGGTGCGCGGCATGCTCATGCCTGAGCGCCCTGCGTGCGCCACAATTTGCGCCAGTGCCGCCAGGCCAGCCATGCATTGATCCAGTAAGCCGCGTATAGCACGGAGGTCAGGGTGAGCCCGCGCGAGGCGTACAGCGGCACCGCGATGGTGTTGACCAGCACCCACACCGGCCAGGTCTCGATGCGCCTGCGCATCAGCAGCAGCTGCGCCAGCACCGACAGGCACAGCACCGAGGAATCGGCGAACGGCGCGTAGGCGTCGGTGAAACGATGCAGCACCAGCCCGTAGGCAGCACCGGCCAGCAGCGCAGCGGCGCCCATCAGCGCAAAGCTGCGCAACGGCGTGCGCTTGATCGGCAGTGCCGCATGGCTGGCACTGGCGTGCCAGTTCCACCAGCCGAACATGCTGGCCACGACGAAGAACACCTGCAGCAGCACATCGGCATACAACTGGGTATGCCAGAACAGCAGGCCGAACAGCGAGCATCCGATGATGCCGGTCCACCAGGTGTGCACGCTGTTGCGTGCCGCACACAGGATGGACGCGGTGGCGAAGGCGTTGGCGGCGATTTCCAGTGCGGTCATGCGCCCAGGCCTTCATCGAGATCGGTGGTGTATTGCAGCACTTTGTCCTCCGCGTGCATCAGCACGACCTGCACCGGCAGGTCGTCCAGGGTGTGTTGCAGGGCCGCTCGCGCCTGCTGTGCGTAACCGCCCTCGGCGACCGGCAGATGCAGGCTCACGCTGCCATCGCCGCCTTGATGCACACGAAAGCGCGACAACGGCAGCGCCGCCAGGGCATGGGTCAGGTCGATGTTGTTGATCCAGCGGCCGCTGCGGGTGCGGTAGCGTACCGGTCGCCTGCCCTGCAGGTCGACAATCATCGGGACATCGCCGCACATCGCCAGCGCGCCACGGTCGCCGGTGCGGTAACGCAGCAGCGGCAGGCAGAAGTTGAAACCACCGGTCAGGGTGATCTCACCGAACTGGCCATTGGCGACGACACGACCGGCATCGTCCAGCACCTCCACATACATGCCCGGCTGCAGCAGAACGTGGCCACCGGCGGCGGCATCATGCACCGCCAGCGGACCGGCTTCGTTCATTGAATAGATGTCCAGTACCGGGCAGTCGAAGCGCTGCTGCAACGCCTGCCGCAGGCCCGGCGACAAGGCCATCGACACCGACAGCAGCGCGCGCGGCCGGTGACTGACCTCCAGTTCCAACAAGGTGGCGAAGGAGATCGGATCACCAGCGATCACCTCCGGCTGCAGCGCATCGATGTAGCGCGCGCGGTCATCGGGGTGGCGCCACTCGTCCGGATGCAGGTTGATCTTGGCCAGCCCGGACTCGTCCATGCTCGGCGTCACCGACACGTAGGTAAAGCAACGCTGCTGCATGCCCAGCAGCATCACGCCCATCTGCCCTCGCCCGTTGCGCAAGGCCACGCCAGCGCGTGCCAAGGCACGCTTGTGATACGCCAGGTAGCGGCCAGCCACGAGCGGATGCGAGGGCAGCACCAGCGGATGGCCGGTGGTACCGGTGGTGCGGAAATTCATCATCCGCTGCAACGGCACCGGATCGGGAACGAACTGGGCGATGTCGGCAGCCAGGTCACCGCGATGGGTGGTGGCGATATCCTCGAAGCATGCAGCATGCCCGCGCGCGCGGAAATACGGCACCTGTGCCACCACATCCTCGACAAAGCCCCGCAGCCACGGTGGCGGTGAACCCGGCTGCCACTGGAAACCAGCGCTGAGGATGTCGTGCTCGTACGCGCGCAGTTGCTGCACTTCCTCGGCGAGCAGACGATTGCCGCTCTGGTTGCGGTAGCGCGGTGCTGCCGGGTGCTCGCGCATCCGCTGCAGCATCGCCCTGCCCGCTTCGCTCAGGGTTGGATAGCGCTCACCGTCGTGCGGGTCTTGATTCACTCGCGCGGTCACTCGCGCGTCCATTTGTCCGCCGATTCCTCGGCGGCCTTGCGTGCCAGCGCCTCGCGGATGGCACGCGCGCGCGCTTCGGCAGCGCGGCTGGCGTCCAGCAGGCGACGGCGTTCGACGCTGCTGACGCTGGCCAGGCGATCAGCTGCCTGGGCGGCGGTTTCACCCGCAGGCAGCAGGCCCAGCCGCGCGATGGCGGTACGCACCAGTTCCTCGCGCCGATCCGGGTCATGTAGATAGCGGTTCACTGCGGCCTCCGCTGCCAACGCAGGCACCGCTTCGGCAAATACCGGCAGCAGCACCTCGCGCGGGAAGCGCAGCGCATGCCACGCTTCATCGGCGAGCAGCCAGGCCATCACCGCGGACAGACTCAGCTGGTTGGCGGTGACCGCGGCCAGGTTGCCGGACAGGCTGGCCTGCAACGCAGCAGGCAAGGCGACACCATGCAGCGCCAGCACGTCGTTGACCACGGCGGCGACCTGCAGCTGTCCTTCGCGGCCGCGCCGTGGCGGATCGAGGAAGTCCGGTGGTGTATCGATCAGGCGACGCAGCAGGGCGTCCAGCGAGGCGCTGTTGCTCATGGTTGGTTCCGTAAGGTGGTCTTCATCGGCCAGCCATGCCCGATGACTGGTAATGGCGTTGACTGAACTCGCGCGCGAAGGCCAGCAGGTCGGTCATGTCACGCACGACGTGGATATCCCAGCCTTGCTCGCGTGCGCGCAGCAGGTCGGCGGTCCAGCCTTTGGCGCCGACCATGCTTGCTGGCAGCGGGCTGTAAAGATTGAGCGCCATGGTGCCGCCAGCCCGGGCCGCGCGCAGCGCCTGCGCGGCGACATCCCAGCCGCTGTTGCCGCGCTCGTCCTGCTCGAACATGGTGGTGATGCCATCGTCGGAGATATGCAGGATATGCACGGCTCGCGCAGCCGCCGGCCGCTGCGCGTAGGTGCTGCGCAGGCGATGGATGGGAAAGGCGGTCGCCCCGCCGAAATAACCCACCAGCACCTTGAGGATGTCGTCCTCGCTGCGCACGAAGCCATCGGTGTGCAGGCATTGCTGCTTGCCACTCCACAACGTGGCCTGCACGCGCGCACCCGCACGCAAAGCCGACAACGCGATCACCGCACCGGCCAACGTCAGCCAGGAGGTGACATGCTGCGGATCGGGCATGGAGCCTGAGCTGTCCACGTACAGGTCCAGATCAATCGGTTCATTGGCAGGCTCGTTGCCCGGCGCCGGCCCCATCACCCGCTGCACCGTGGTCACCCCCGGCACCACGGTGGGCGACTGCATCACGGTCTGCAGCCAATCCACCGCGTCCAACGGATCGCCGGGCTCCCAGGCCTCCAGCCCTTCCAGTTCGAGCTCCTGTGCCTGCGGTTGCGGGCTCAGCGGGAAGCGGACCAGGTGCGGCAACGCCCGCTCGCGGTAGTAGCGCACCGCGAATTGCTGCGGGTCCATGTCCAGCCCGGCCGCACGCAGTATCTCGCCGTACTCGAACGGCTCACGGGTCTGGCCGTGGCCGGGCACGTTGGTCGGCAATGCGTCCTCCGCCACCACGTCTGCTGCGCCAGCCTCTTCCTCACCAGTGATGCGCGGATCGAGCGCCGGATGCAGCACCGGTGCGAGTTCGTCTTCTTCCAGCCGGTCCAGTCCCACCGGTTGACTGCCGCGGCCGGCATGGCGGGTATCCATCAGCGCGTCGACGCGCGCGTCACTGATCGCCTCCAGCAAGTGCGGCAGCAGCAAGGCACTGAAACGGCTGGCACCTTCCATCCATTCGCCCGCATAGGTGCGGATCACCCGTGCGCCCAACCAGGCATCGCCGCGCAGGCCTGCATCTTCCAGCGCTGGCCCGCCCAGACTACCGGCCGGCTGCTGCCACAGCTGTTCGTAGATGCCCATGTACAGCTGCCACAGCGGTGAACTGCCACTGGCGCCGGTGGCAAGGCGCTGGTAGATCTCGGCCATGCGCAGGCCGCATTGGCGTTGCAGGCGGTCGTTGATCAACAGGTCGGTATAGAGGTTGGCGACCATAGGCGCGTGCGCCTCCAATGTCGGCAATGCGCGATGGATGCGCGCCAACAGCCGCGCGTGATCGGTGGCTGTTGCTGGTGCCAGCACGTGATGGCCGATCTCGTGGGCGAGGATTTCGCGGGCGTGATCCTGCAGCCCCAAGCGCTGCACCTGTGGCAGATCGATCACCACCCGCTGGTCGGCCAGGCGGATCATCGCGAAGCTGCCGCTCAGGCCTTCCTTCGCCGCCTCGATGCTGCTGGCGCACAGCCGTGGATCCTGCAGCCGGGTGAAACGGCTCCAGTCGGCCAGCGCCAGTGGCCAGGCGGCGCGCCAGTTGGCCAGCAGGCTTTCCTGCTCGGTGCTGCTCATGCCGCGCCCGGCAGCAGGCGCACGTGGTGCGACCATGGCGAATACAGGGCGATGCCGGCCGGTCCAGTCACCGCCACAAGGCCATCAGCGGGTGCGGCGTAAGCGATGGTGGTCGTGCCAATGCGCGCGCCCTGGCTGTCGAACGAAAGCTGCGTGGCAGGCGTCGTCCGCGCCGCAGCAAACTCTGCTGCACTGGCGGGCAACACCACGCCGCCGAAGGCATCGGCGATCAGCAGGTAATGGCGATCGCCGCTACGTGCGATGAAGCCTTCCGCGCTGGCGCGCAGCTCCGGCGGCGCGGCGAAAGGGCCGCCAAGCCCGGTGAAGCCACCCACCGTCTGCCCCTGCGCGCTCGCCGCTGCACCCTGCGGGTGCCACCAGCGCTCGCTGCCGAGTCGGCTGCGCAGCGACGGCCACTGCGCGCCGTCGACGCCCAAAGCCTCTGCGGCCAACACGGCAGGCAGACCATCGGCCTGCGCCAACGCCGCCACGCGCAGATGCGCCATGCCGGCCTGCCATGCACACAGCGCGCCGACGCTGCGCAAGGCCGCCGTGCTGTCGCAACGCGGTGCCAATGCCACCATGCGCTGCAACCATGCGTCGATGCGCACGCCCGGCACCTCGTGCATGCGCACGACCGCGTTACTGAGTGCACCCAGTGTCCCCAACGGTGCAGCTGCGATCAGTCGCGCGGCAGGTGCTGCCAGCTGCTGCCACGCGGCGTCCACCCACGGCAGCCGAGCTGCCGGTCCCGCGAGTCCCTGTGCAACCAGCTCCAGGCCCAGCTCGAAGGCGACCTCGGTGGCCGCCGGCATCGCCGCTTCGTCCACGGCGGCAACCGCCAGGCACAGGGGATCCAGCGTCTGCGCGACAAAGACCGAGAACGCCGCGGTATCCAGAGTGGGCCAGCGTCGCCTTGCTTCGGCAACCTGCTGATTGAGCAGGCTGCGGCGCGATGCCAGCAGGCCGGTCAGTGCGGGTGACAGCACCTCAGCGCGCCTGCTGCCAATGCAGGTAGTTGGTGTAGCGTTGGTGCAGGTACTTGAGCTTGAGCAGGTCGTCGTACAGATGACCGTAGAGCTTGCGGCCCTTCACCCGCTCCTCCACCAGCCGTTCGATGCGCGTGAGACGCGCACGCGTCTCGCGCTCACTGACACCATCCAGGCCGCGCGCGAACTGCGCGGACAGCTCGCCGACCGGATCGTTGCGGTCCAGATCCAGGCGGTCGTACTCGGCATTGGAGCTGTCCAGCAACCAGCGCAGCCAGCTGAGCCGGTCACTGCGGTAAGCAGCGTTTTCCGGCAGCGCGAAGAACGGCGCATCCATATCCGGTTGCAGTTTGTCGTTGAGCACGAACGGCAGCACCTGGCGCACATCGTCCAGCGCGACCGCGGCATTGCCACGGAACCAGGCCAGTGCCTTGGCAAACATCAGCAAGGTCATCAGGTTGCGCACCGACAAACCATTGCGGGTCTGGCAGCCCAGGTCCTTCATGCGATCACGGCCGGAATCGGCGGCAATCGCCTGGGCCCAGTCAACACCGGCCAGGCGCACGGTGTCCTTGGTCAGGTATTCGAACTGTGCACCGGCGGTTTCCATCAACTCGAACTGGCTGCTGAAGAACTCGATGCGCCTGCGCACATCCTGCGGCACTTCCACCGCGCGGATCTGCTGCAGCATCTGCTCGCCTTCTTCCTCGCTGAAGATGATCTCGCGCGGCACCACTTCTTCCGGACGGATGTTCTGCTCGATGCGCAGCAGCATCTCTTCCAGGAAACGCGGGTTGAAGGCCAATGCCTGCACCACCACGTCAATGCGGTCGCGCAGCGCCTCGATCACCTGGTAGGTGCCGCCGCCACGGTCGTCGTTGGCGGTGAGGTACCACGCCGATTCCGGGCATTCGTAGACCTGGTTGAGCACTTCGGCGTAGTTGTCCCCCATCACAGTCAGCAGCGCGCTCTGGGTGCGGGTCGGGATGCGGTTGTACTCGTCGATGATCTTGACCCGCATGCCCAACCAACTGCGCCAGGCAATGCGGATCTGCGACATGTCCTGTGCGGCGACCAGATCGGCCGGCAACGGATTGCCGAGCAGGTCGGCGATGGTCATCTGCGGGTGACCGTGCTGCATGGCGCGGCGCACCTCGCGCACCGGGTAACCGGCAAGCACGCCCATCAGGATCGCACTGGCGGTCTTGCCGCGGCCGGGGCCGCCAACGAACAGGCATTTGCGGCGGGTGGCGAAGGTCAGCAGCGGCAGCAGCACATAGCTGGAATAGCTCTGCGCCGAGGGCAAGGTCAGCTGGCGGCGGGTATCACCCACATTGAAGCTGGCCGATGGACCGGCGTGGTACTCGATGTCGTAATGCGGGCTGATGATGGCGTTGTTGACGATCCAGAAGTAGGCCTGCCGCAGCTTCTCGTCCAGCGCCAGTGGCGCGGCATCGGCGGCGCCGGTCAACTGCACCGGTCCCTCATACAGTTCGGCCACATCGAAGGTCCGCGCCACCGGCTCGGCCTTCGGGTTGGTTGGCGCCTGCGACAGGCGCTGGAACAGGTTGAATGGCGACACCGGGCGTCCCTTCATCACGGAACCCGGATTCTAGCGTGGGGGCCGTGACCCCGACCGCCGCTCAGTCAGTCGGCTGCGCGGCCTGCTCGAACCGGAACACCTGCACACGCTCACCTGCGGAGGCGGTAGCCGTCAACTGCCGGCCGTTGCGTTGGTAGGCGATCCGCTGCGGGAAGTCATGTTGGAGATTTTCGAACACCACCGACTGCGCGCCCTGCTCCACCAGCGCAAACCTGACCGGCGCAGGATTCCCTGCAACATCGGCGACGTAGTAGAGCTGCCCGCCTTCATCGATGATGCGCAGGCGCTCCTGGAACCGCAGTTCGCCTTGCCGATAGCTGCGCCCCTCGCCTTCCAGGACATCCGCCTGGCGACGCCATTGCTCAGCGCCGCTGGTACCTGCTGCCATGCCGGTGCGTTGCCAGTTGCCCAGCAACCAGTCCAGCGACGCCAGTTCCGCCGCAGCGGCGGTCACGGCACTGGCTGCACCGACCAGCAGGACCAGCCAGGGCAAGGACCTGCGCATCAGCCGCGCGGCGGGATCAGCGCATCATCCAGTGCGCTTGCCCGCTGCCAGGCCGGGCGGCCGCGCAGGCGTTCGCCATAAGCTGCAAATGCGTCGCGCGCAGGCATGCTCTTGAACATCTGTCCCCACAGGATCTGGCTGCCGACATAGACATCGGCCGCACTGAAGCGCTCGCCAAGCAGCCACGGCGACGCCGATGCAGCCAGCTGCTCCAGGGTATCGATGGTCTGCTCGAAGCTGCCGTAGCCCACGGTGCCGGCCTTCTCCAGCGGGGCAAGCAGGCCCAGGGCCTTGGCGCTGACAGCGGCTTCCACCGGTCCGGCGGCGAAGAACAACCAGCGCAGGTAACTGCCGCGCAGCGGATCATCCAAGGCGGGCGCCAGCCCCGCAGCGGGGAACGCATCGGCCAGATAGGCGCAGATCGCCGCCGCCTCGGTCACCACCACGCCACGATGCACGATGGTCGGCACCTTGCCCATCGGGTTGATGGCGAGGAACGCCGGGCCTTTCATGCTCTGGCCGTACTCCAGCACCTCGGTGCGATACGGCTGGCCCAATTCCTCAAGCATCCAACGCACGATGCGGCCACGCGACATCGGGTTGGTATAGAAGACGATTTCTTCTGTCGTGCTGCCCATGCGCCTGACTCCAGGGGATGAGGCCGCAGTCTAGCAATTACGCCGGCACTGTCATTCCCGCATTGGCGGGAATGACAGCGGAGCAAGGCCGACCCCGAAGACTAGACCCTCGGCTCGATCGCCCGCTTCAATCAATACGCAAATTCGCCGAACAGCGGATCCACGCTGCCATTCCAGCGGCCATGGAACAGCTCCAGCTTGCGCTCGGCCGCGGTCTTGCCGGAGTCCACGATCTCCTGCAGCACATCCAGGAAGCGCGTCTCGTCCTGGCCATCGGCATTGAGCGCGGCACGACGGCGCAGGCCATCACGCGAAATCGCCAGCGCCTCACGCGCCAGGTCGCGCACCGTGCCGTTGCGGAAGGGCAGGTTCATCGCCTGCTTCGGCACGCCGTCGCGCAGCACGTTGCGCTCGGCCAGGCTGAAGTCCTTGACCAGATCCCAGGCCGCGTTCAACGCCGTTTCGTCATACAGCAGGCCCACCCAGAATGCCGGCAGCGCGCAGATGCGACTCCACGGGCCACTGTCGGCACCGCGCATTTCCAGATACTTCTTCAACCGCACTTCCGGGAAGGCGGTGGTGGTGTGGTCCGACCAGTCACGCAGGGTCGGCAACGCGCCCGGCAACACCGGCAACTTGCCCTGCAGGAAATCGCGGAAGCTCTGTCCGCTGGCGTCGTGGTAGATGCCATCGCGGTAGGAGAAATACATCGGCACGTCCAACAGATAGTCGACGTAGCGCTCGTAGCCGAAACCATCCTCGAACACGAAATCGAGCATACCGGTGCGGTCCGGATCGGTATCGGTCCAGATATGCGAGCGGTAGCTCAGGTAGCCGTTGGGCTTGCCTTCGGTGAACGGCGAGTCGGCGAACAGCGCGGTGGCAATCGGCTGCAGGGCCAACGACACGCGGAACTTCTTCACCATGTCCGCTTCGCTGGCGTAATCCAGGTTGACCTGCACCGTGCAGGTGCGGGTCATCATGTCCAGGCCGAGCGAACCGACCTTGGGCATGTAACGCTTCATGATCTGGTAGCGGCCCTTGGGCATCCACGGCATGTCGGCACGCGCCCACTTGGGCTGGAAGCCCATGCCCAGGAAACCCAGCTGCAGCTCGCCGGCCACCTGCGCAACCTCGTTGAGGTGGCTGCCGGTTTCCACGCAGGTCTGGTGCAGGGTTTCCAGCGCGGCGCCAGACAACTCCAGCTGCCCGGCCGGCTCCAGCGTCACCGAGGCGCCGTCGCGCAGCAGGGCGATGGTATTGCCGTTCTCCTGCACCGGCTCCCAGCCGAAGCGGGTCAGGCCGTTGAGCAGCGCATTGATGCCGCGCTCGCCCTCGAAGGTAGGCGGACGCAGGTCATCCAGGCGAAACCCGAACTTCTCGTGCTCGGTGCCGATCCGCCATTGCGACCTGGGCTTTTCACCCGAGGCAATGCTCTGGACCAACTGGTCGCGGTGGGTGATGGGGGTATCAGCGACGTGGCTCGGGCTCGACAAGGGCAGGCTCACAGAATTCTGGGCAGGGCGGGAAGGTGGGGGCCAGCCCCCGCCATCGCAAGGGCGCACTATATCGCGGCACACATTGCCATCGTGTCACGGCAGCGGTTTTCAGCATCCTATAAAAGCAGACTTGACCGGCCCGGTTACTGCGCCTGCGAGTCATTCCGCGATGGCCGTTGCACTGGCTCTACACTGTGCGCATGAGCCGCAGCCACCATCGTGAAACCCACCGTTCGGAGCGTGTAGGCTGGCTGCGTGCCGCCGTACTGGGGGCGAACGACGGCATTGTCTCGGTCGCCGGCCTGGTGGTCGGCGTGGCCGCCAGCGGCGCCAGCCCCTCGGCCATCCTCGCCACTGGCGTGGCCGGCACGGTGGCCGGCGCCATGTCGATGGCGGCCGGCGAATATGTCTCGGTGATGTCCCAGGCCGATGCCGAACATGCCGACCTGGCCGTGGAACGCCGCGAACTGCGTGAAGACCCACATAGCGAACTGCAGGAACTTGCCGGCATCTATCGCCGCCGCGGCCTCAGCCCCGAGCTGGCGCAGCAGGTGGCCGAGCAGCTGACCGCACACGATGCCCTCGCCGCCCATGCGCGTGACGAGCTGGGCATCACCGAGGAACTGCGTGCCCGACCGCTGCAGGCCGCCGCCGCATCGGCCAGCGCATTCGTCGTCGGCGCCGTCCTGCCGGTACTGACTGCATTGCTGGCTGCCCCGGCACGCGTGGCGGAAACAACCACCGCCGCCACCCTGGTTGGGCTCTGCATCACCGGCGCGTTGGCGGCGAAGGCTGGTGGAGCACCCGTGGTGCGTGGCGCCTTGCGGGTGGTGTTCTGGGGCGCATTGGCGATGGCTGCAGCCGCAGCCATCGGCCACCTGTTCCACATCACGGTGTAAGCGATGAACGCAGAGCGCGACGCCACGCCCGCTTTGCTGGCCCAGCTGTCTTCCTTGGTCGACTGCCAGCGCGCCGAAGGGTATGCCTGCATCACCGCGCGCCGCGAACACGGCGCCAGTTCGGTGGACATCCCGCAGCCCCAGCTCGCCATCCTGCTGCAGGGGCGCAAACAGGCCCGCACTGCACAGCAGTCACTTGAATTCGGCCCCGGCGACCTGTTCCTGATCACCCGCCGCAGCCGCATCGATGTGGTCAATATTCCGGACCCGCACAGCGGCCTGTACCTGAGCGCGATCGTGCCGCTCTGCCCGGAAGTACTGGCTGCGGCCCGTGCCTTGTGGACCGACGCCCTGCCCGATGCCGGCCCCGCGCTGGCACGCCTGCCGCTGGCCGCCCATGGTGCCGCCCTGCTGCAATGGCGGCAGGCCTTGCAGCACGGCCAGTACACGGAAGCACGGCTGGCCCTGGCCGCGCTGGTGCTGGCGTTCTGCCGGCGTGGCCATGGCAGCCTGCTGCTTGCGCCCGAACCCGGCCTGGGCGACCGCATCCGCGACCTGGTTGCCGCGCAGCCGGAACGCGACTGGCAATCGCGGGACTTCGAATCGCAGCTTGGCATCAGCGGCGCCACCCTGCGGCGACGGCTGGCGAGCGAACATCTCAGCATCCGTGAACTGTTGGTTGATGCACGACTGGCCCATGCCATGCAGCTGCTCTATACCACCCGCCTGCCACTGAAGACCGTGGCAGCACGCGCCGGTTACCGTTCATTGGCCAGCTTCAGCAAACGGTTTGCCGCGCGTTACGGGTTGGAGCCAGCAGCAATCGGCAACAGCTGAGCGCGAAGCGAGCGTTTCGCGCGCCATTGTGAGCGAAACGCAGCGCCACGTCGGCGCAGCATGAGGGTCCCGCGGCACTGCCGTACTCGCAGGAACCCCCGATGCGTATCCGCCCCCATTACCCTCTCGCGGCCTTGATGATCCTCGCCGTCAGTTGCGTTGCGCAGGCACGCAGCACGCATGTCGTGCAACAGCAGGTTGCCGGCGTCCATCACCAGCAGATCGGCGAGCTGCAGGTCACCGCCCTGTTTGACGGCGTGGTGGCATTGGGACGCCAGCAGCTGGTCGGGATTGATCCCGGCGCGGTCACCCGCCTGCTTGAACATGGATATGTACCGGAAGATGGCAAAGGCCTGCAGGCCGCGGTCAACGCCTATCTCGTACGCCGCGGCAATCACCTGAGTTTGATCGATACCGGCACCGCGCAATGCTTCGGCGCTGATATCGGCCTGGGCCAGGTGCTGGGCAACCTGCGTGCCGCCGGCTACGACCCGGCCGAGGTCGATGACGTGCTGCTGACCCACGCCCATCCGGACCATATGTGCGGCCTGCTGGATGCACAGGGCAAGCCGGCTTTCCCGAAAGCCACGGTATGGCTGTCGCAGGCCGATGCCGCCTATTGGCTCGATCCAACCAGCGAAACCACCGCCCCGCAGCCACTGCGGTTCGCGTTCGGCCTGGCCCGCAAGGCGGTGGCGCCTTATGTTGCCGCCGGCAAGTTGCACCGGTTCGGTCCGGGTGAGCCCCTGCCGGCAGGGATCACCGCGCTGGACAGCCACGGCCATACCCCCGGCCACGTCTCGTATCTGCTTGCGGGTGGCAGCGGCCAACAGCTGCTGGTATGGGGCGACATCGTGCATTTCCATGCCGTGCAGTTCGCCCGCCCGGAGGCCGCATTCGAAGCCGACAGCGATCGCGGCGCTGCCATTACCAGCCGCCACCGGCTGATGGCCGAAGCATCCGACAAGGGCTGGTGGGTGGCCGGTGCGCACCTGCCGTTCCCGGGCCTGGGCCATGTTCGCCGCGAAGGCGAAGCCTTTGCATGGGTGCCGAACGAGTTTTCGCCGTTGAAGTGATGCTGTTGCTGTTGCTGTTGCTGCCGTTGCTTTGGCTTTGGCTTTGGCTGTAGCTGTAGCTGTAGCTGGAGCTGTTGCTTTGGCTTTGGGTTTGGCTGTAGCTGTTTCTTTTGGCTTTGGCTTTGGCTTTGGCTTTGGCTGTTGCTGCTGCCGTTGCTGTCCCCTCTCCCGTTTAC
This sequence comes from Stenotrophomonas sp. STEN033, assembly GCF_056856655.1. Classification (NCBI taxonomy): domain Bacteria; kingdom Pseudomonadati; phylum Pseudomonadota; class Gammaproteobacteria; order Lysobacterales; family Lysobacteraceae; genus Stenotrophomonas; species Stenotrophomonas sp. STEN033. The sequence continues at coordinate 36,955 of NZ_JBXFWM010000011.1, read as the reverse complement.
GGGAGAGGGGTAGGGGTGAGGGCAGCTTTGGCTTTGGCTTTGGCCTCGAATCGCACAACAACCTGGAAAGCACAAAAACAAAAACGCCGCCTTGATCAAGGCGGCGTTTTGCATGTACCCAGGTCTGGCAGACCATCAGCTTCGCGGCTTACGCCGCTCCCACAATCCGAGCATTTTGGGCTTCGCGGCTTACCCCGCTCCCACGTCCCCTGCATCGTCCGCTGCCGGCGGATTCAAGCCCAGCCAGCCGCCGATGATGCCGCGTGCTTCGTCCACGCCCTGGCGCGATTCGCCTGAGAAGGTCTGCACGCTGACCGTGTCGCCAAAGATCGAGTGCAGCTCCTTGCGGACCTTCTGCAGGGTCTGCATCTGCTGGCCACGGCCCAGTTTGTCGGCCTTGGTCAGCAAGGCATGCGCCGGCAGACCGCGCTGCACCGCATAGCCCAGCATCTGCCGGTCGTAGTCCTTCAGCGGATGACGGATATCCATCACCACCACCAGGCCCTTGAGGGCATTGCGGGTGCGGAAGTACTGGTCGATGAAGGCCTGCCAATGGGCCTGCAGGTCCAGCGGCACCTTGGCGTAGCCATAACCGGGCAGATCGACCAGGTGCGCATCTGGCGTCACCTCGAAGAATACGAGCTGCTGGGTGCGGCCCGGGGTCTTGGAGACACGGGCCAGGGAGTTCTGGCGGGTCAGCGCGTTGAGCGCGCTGGACTTGCCGGCGTTGGAGCGGCCGGCAAATGCCACTTCGGCCCCCAGATCCGGCGGCAACTGCCGGGCGTTATGGGCGGAAAGGTGGTAACGGGCGCGTTCGATGAGCAATGACATGTGCATAGGATCGCATGTTGCGGCGCCGCGCGTCGGCCTGGCCGCTGTCCCGGGACCACCGACCGGATCGATTTTGCTGCACTGCTTCGTTGACCGTGCCGCAAAACGCCGTTGATAATCCGGGCGATGCCGGCGGAAAGCCCCGCCCGGCCCGGTCCACACGGAGCTTCAGCATGCGCCATGCTCGTGTTCTTGCCGTTGCAGCACTGGTAGTCCCTGTAATCGCCGCCGTCGCCTTTGCGCAGAGCTCGGTCATCGCCGTGCCGGACAATGCGCCGGTACAGACCGCTTCGCTGGAGATCGACTTCAGCAAGACCAAACCCGGTGATGCCAAGGCCGGCGAGGCCAAGGCGTCCACCTGCGCCGCCTGCCATGGTGCCGACGGCAATTCGGCGGTGGAGATCTACCCGCGCCTGGCCGGCCAGAGCGAACGCTATATCGCCAAGGAAATGGCCCTGATCGCCAATGGCCAGCGCAACGAAGGCGCAGTCGCCGCGATGCTGCCGTTCGTGCAGGGGCTTACTCCGCAGGACATGCGCGATATCGGCGCCTTCTTCGCTACCCAGAAGTCCGGCGCCGGCGTGGCCGATGACGCGCTGGTCAGCGAGGGCCCCTATGAAGGCATGAAGTTCTTCGAAGTCGGCCAGAAGCTCTACCGCGGCGGCGACGCCAGCCGCAACATTCCGGCCTGCATCGCCTGTCACGGCCCCACCGGCGCGGGCAACCCCGGCCCGGCTTATCCGCATATCGGCGGCCAACATGCCGGCTATGTCGCGCAACGTCTGCAGCGTTATCAGGCAGGCCAGACCGGCGAGACGGATGCCACCCAGTTCAAGATCATGGCCCAGATCAGCCACGCACTGACCAGCCAGGAGATCCAGGCGCTGGCCAGTTACATCCAGGGCCTGCATGATCGGGCCAACGACGCCACGGTCGCCACCGCCGCCGCGCAACCCTGATCCCGCCGGTCGCCCCGGCGACCCGGCACTGCCCCACGCAGACACGCCGGCCGCAAGGTCGGCGTCTGTTTTTCCAACGGAGACTCCCCACGATGACGCTGTTCCCCCGACTGTTGCTGATGCTGCTGGCAACCGCCCCGCTCTTGGCCTGGGCCGCCCCCCCCGCCGCACCAGTGGAGGGCCAGGACTATGAGCTCATCGCCGAACCGGGCCCCTTTGCGCCGCTGGCCGGCAAGATCGAGGTGGTCGAGGTATTCGGCTATACCTGCCCGCACTGCGCCCATTTTGAACCGCAGCTGGAAGCCTGGGTGGCCAAACAGCCAGCCGACGTGCGCTTCACCCCGGTGCCGGCGGCGTTCGGCGGTTACTGGGATTCCTACGCGCGCGCCTTCTATGCGGCCGAGCAGGTCGGCGTACGCCAGCGCAGCCACGCCGACGTATTCAAGGCCCTGCATGTGCAGGGCAGCCTGCCGGTGCAGAATGTTTCGCCGGATGAGCTGGCTACCTTCTATTCGCAGTACGGCGTGCAGCCGCAGCGCTTTGTCGAGGCCCTGCGCAGCCCGCAGGTGGACGACAAGGTCAAGAATGCCCGCGCCTTTGCCATGCGGGTCAAGGTCACTGGCACCCCGATGCTGATCGTCAATGGCAAATATCTGGTCAAGGGCAAGACCTTTGATGACACCCTGCGCATCGCCAGCGCGCTGGTTGCCCGCGAACGCGGCACCGGCCGCCGCTGATCCCCTGGCTGAACCGGGTTACCGGTTCAGCCGACAACGCCCATAATGCGTCCCTGCGCGCGATGGCCGCGGCTTCGTTGCCCGGCACCACAACAAAACTCTGCTGGAGATCACACCCGATGAAGATCCGCTTCGCCCTGGCCCTGACCGCCCTGCTGCCGCTGATGGTTGCCTGCAAAGCCCAGGATGGCACTGCCGATACCGCCGCTCCGGCAAGCACCCCGGCCGCTACCGAAGCCGCCCCGGCCGCAAACCCGGCCCCGGCTCCGGCCGCTGATGCTGCAGCCACCGCCCCCGCTGCGGCTGCCAGCGATACCGCTGTCGCCCCGCCGGTCCCGGCACAGGCACGCCTGGTCGGCCCGGAGCCGGTCGCCGGCACCGACTATGTCGCCATCGAAGGTGGCCAGCCGTTCCAGCCGGCAACCGGCAAGATCGAAGTGGCGGAAATCTTCGGCTATGTCTGCCCGGCCTGCGCCCGCTTCCAGCCCCTGATCAGCTCGTGGAAGGCCGGCCTGCCCTCGGACGTGAGCTTCGTCTACGTGCCGGCCGCCTTCGGCGGTACCTGGGACAACTACGCACGTGCCTTCTATGCCGCTGAAACCCTGGGCGTGCAGGAAAAGACCCACGACGCGCTGTACACCGCCATCCACATCGAGCAGACCCTGAAGGGCGAGCGCGGCACCGATTCGGTGCAGGACATCGCCAACTTCTACGGCAAGTACGGCGTCGATCCCAAGACCTTCGCCGATACCATGGGCAGCTTCGGCATTGCCGCCAAGGTCAACCGTGGCAAGCAGTTCGCCCAGCGCAGCAAGATCGCCGGCACTCCGTCGCTGATCGTCAACGGCAAGTACCTGGTCAAGGGCAAGGGCTATGAGGACATGCTCCGCATTGCCGACCACCTGATCGCGCGCGAACGCGCCGCAAACGCCAAGTGAGGTATCAAGGGCCTCGGTAACGAGGCCCTTGAGTTCGACCCGCCGTGAAACCCCCCACCCAGACACTGCGATTGCTGACCGCCAACATCCAGGCCGGCTCCAGCACCCGCCGCTACAGTGATTACGTGACCCGTAGCTGGTCGCATGCGCTGCCTGCCGGGCAGAAGCGCTCCAGCCTGGACGCAATCGCCAAACTGGCCAGCGGCCGCGACATCGTCGGCCTGCAGGAGGCCGATCCGGGCAGCCTGCGCTCTGGCTTCACCAACCAGACCCACTACCTGGCCGAACGGGCCGGTTTCAACTATTGGGCGCACCAGCCCAACCGCCGCATGGGCGGCGTGGCCTCCAGCGCCAACGGCCTGCTGAGCCGGCTGGAGCCGGTGGAAGTACAGGACCACGCCCTGCCCGGCCGCATCGGTGGCCGCGGCCTGCTGGTCGCCCGTTATGGCGATGGTCCCGAGGGCCTGACCGTGGCGGTGGCACATCTGTCGCTGGGCACCGGCTCGCGCCTGTCACAGCTGGATTTCATCTCCGACGTGCTGGCCGACTACCCCAACGCCGTCTTGATGGGCGACTTCAACTGCAAGGCTGACCGCCCGGAAATGCGCGTGCTGTACCACAAGACCCGGCTGCAGCCGCCGAGCTGCCTGGTACCGACCTTCCCCAGTTGGGGACCGGACCGCGCCATCGATCACATCCTGATTTCCGACACCATGAAGATGCTCGACACGCGCGCCGTTGCCGCCGCGTATTCGGACCATCTGGCGGTGGAAATGGAAGTCGACGTCCCCGCCAACAGCCTGCGCTAAGCCCCGCCTCAGTCCGCGGCTACCGCCGGCGGCGGTCGCCGCCGCGCGGTCAGGGTGCTGCCCGCCGATGCCAGCACCGTGCAGCCGATCGCCAGCCACTGCAGGCCGCTGAGATGTTCGTGCAGCAAAAGCAACGCCCATAGCGCCGCTACCGCCGGCTCCATGCTGATCAGGATGCCGAAGGTCTCCTTGGGCAGGCGCTTGAGCGCCATCATTTCCAACGACATCGGGATGGCACTGGATACCACCGCCACCCCGAAACCAGCCAGCAGGATCTTCGGCTCCAGCAGCGCCATGCCCGCGTGTGCCACGCCTACCGGCACCACCACCAGCGACGCTGCCAGCAAGCCCAGGGACACACTGTGGCCGGCATGCAGATGGCCGGTACGCTTGCCGTAGATGATGTAAAGCGCCCAGCACAACGCCGCACCCAGCGCATACATGACCCCGACCGGATCCAGCGCCTGGCCGCCATCGAGCGGCAACAGCAGCACCAGCCCCATCAGCGCGCAACCGACCCATACGAAATCGATCGGCCGCCGCGAGGAGAACATCGCCACCGCCAGCGGACCGGTGAACTCGATGGCAACGGCAATACCGAACGGGATCGTGCGCAGCGCCATGTAGAACAACAGGTTCATCAACCCCAGCGTCAGCCCATAGCGCAGGATCGCGGCACCATCGGCGCGACTGGTATGCCAGCGCCATGGCCGCCACAGCAGCAACAGGAACAGCGCCGAAAAGCCCACGCGCAACGCACTGGTGCCTTGCGCACCAATGAGGGGGAACAGGTTCTTGGCGTAGGACGTGCCGATCGACAACGAGGTCACCGAGCCGAGCACCGCCAGCACCGGCAACAGCGATGCGAATCGGGAATTTTGCATGCCGCTAGTGTATTCGGCCGCTGCTGCAAACGCTTGGGCGAAATGGCCGTGGGCGCCAGATCCGATGATGCCGCCGGACCTGCGTGGCAGTGCGGTCACAATCGCCGCTGGACAGGCATCAACCATCCCACCGGCTGGTTGATGCCTGCCACGCGCGGCACGCTACTGGATGAAGGCGATACGCTGCATATGCGTGTTGTTGGCCGCCGCCAGCACCTTGGCCATCACCTGGTACTGCGCATCGGGGGAGGCATCGATGCGCAGCTCCGGCAGATTGCCGACATGCAGATCCGCCTGTGCCTGCAGGCGGGCCTGCAAGTCGCCGATCGCCAGCACTTCGCCGTTCCAGTACAGCTGATCGGCAGCATCCACCCGCAGCTCGATTGGCGGCGGAGGCTCGACACGTTGCACGATCTTGTCGGTTCGTTGTGGCAGATCAACCGGGATCGGCACCGCCACCATCGGTGCAGTCACGATGAAGATGATCAACAACACCAGCATCACGTCGACCAGCGGGGTCACGTTGATATCAGCCAGTGGACGTCCGGTATTGCCTGCTGCACTGAATGCCATTCCAGTTCCCCCAGGGCGAGGCCGGCTGCCTCGCCACCGAAGCTACGCCTGCTTCCAGGCGTTTCCAGCCATGCGGCGGATTCCATTCAGCTTCCGTTTGCGCAGCAGCGACACGTTTGTTCATGTGCGGGTCGGGCTGCTGCTCTGCCGTTGACGCTGCGGCCGTTATCCTTCCGTCATGAATAAAATCCTCCTGCTGCCTCTGGCTACCCTCGCCGCGCTGCTCAGCGCCTGCGTCCAGGCCCAGAACCTGGACGCACAACGCACGGCGATGCGCACCGCCATCGACAATGCCGAGCGCGGGCAGTTCGATGCCAACGCGACCGCGCCGCTACGCAATCACCCGCTGTACGGCTGGCTGGAGTTCAGTGCCCTGCGCCGCAACATCGACACGTTGCCGAATGCGCAGGCACAGGATTTCCTGAAGCGCTACCAGGGCCAGGCCGTGGCCGAGAGTTTCCGTTCGGCCTGGTTGCCCGCCCTCGCCCGCCGCCAGGACTGGCCGACCCTGCTGGCCAACTGGAAGACCAGCAGCGATCCCGGCCTGCGCTGTGCCGAACTCAATGCACGACAGGCCACCGGCAAGGCCGATGCGCAATGGACCAGCGACGCACAGGCCTTGTGGCGCAGCGCCGGCAAGTCGCTGCCCGACGGCTGTGACCCGGTGTTTGCAGTCCTCGCCAGCCGCGGCGGCCTGCCCCCGGCGCTGCGTTGGGAGCGTATCGATGCTGCCGCCGACGCACAGCAACCGGCAGTGATGCGTGCCGCCGCACGTGGTCTGCCAGCCGCCGAGCTTGCCCAGGCCAATGACTACGCCGCCTTCGTCGACAAGCCCGACGCACGCGCCCTGAACTGGCCCAAGAATGAACGCAGCCGTCGCATCGCCGTTGATGGTCTGCAGAAGCTGGCCAAGGCCGACCCTGGCGCGGCCGAGCTGCAGCTGCCGCAATACGCCCAGGCACTCGCCCTCAACGCCGAGCAGCAAGGCAAGGTGTTGTACGAAATCGCACTGTGGACGGTGGCCTCCTACCTGCCGGATTCGGCACGACGCCTGGCCGCCGTGCCCGAGTCGGCCTATGACGAACGCCTGCACGAATGGCGCACCCGCGAAGCGATGGCACGCGGCGATTGGCCGGCAGCACTGGCCGCCATCCGCAAGATGCCGGCCAGCCAACGCAACGATTCGCGCTGGCGCTGGTTCGAGGCCCGCCTGCTGGAGAAGACCGGCAAGCCGGCCGAGGCGACAGCGCTGTACCGCGCCGCCGCCAGCGAGCCTACCTTCCACGGCTTCCTGGCCGCCGACAAACTCAAGCAGCCCTACAACCTGTGCCCGTGGAATCCGGGGGACAGTGCAACGGCAAAAGCCAGCGTGGCACGAGATCCGGCATTGGTGCGCGCGATCGAACTGTTCAAGATCCAACGCCCAAGCTGGGCGGCCCGCGAATGGGCGGAGCTGTTATCCCGTTTCGACGACAGCCAACGCCGCCTTGCCGTGGAAGTCGCCAGCAACAACGGCTGGTTTGATCGCGCGGTCTTCGCATTGAAGGGCCCGCAGGAGATGCGCCTGTACAACCTGCGCTTCCCGCTGCACCACGACGACACGATCCGTCGTGAAGCCGCCCGCAATGCGCTGGACCCGGCCTGGATTGCGGCGGAAATCCGCGCCGAAAGCATCTTCAACCCGAATGCACGTTCGCCGGCCAACGCCATGGGCCTGATGCAGGTATTGCCCGCCACCGGCGCCAGCGTGGCCAAGAGCATTGGTTTGAGCGGCTATGGCGGTGCGTCCAGCCTGTATGACTCGGACACCAACATCGCCATCGGTACCGCCTATCTGCGCCAGCTGATGGACAAGTACAACGGCCTGCCCTACGTCACCATCGCCGCCTACAACGCCGGCCCGACGCCGACCGCACGCTGGCAAAGCCAGCGCCCGAACTACGATCCGGATTTCTGGATCGAGACCATCAGCTACAAGGAAACCCGCGAGTACGTGGCGCGCGTGCTGGCCTTCAGCGTGATCTACGACTGGCGCCTCAACAACAACGCCCTGACCCTGAGCGACCGCATGGTTGGCAGGACCGAAGGCGCCCGCAAGCCCTTCAGCTGCCAGCAAACGCAGTAGCGCCTGTAGAGCCGAGCCATACCGCTTCTGCTCCCTCCCTTTCGCGCAGCGAAGGGGAGGGCTGGGGAGGGGTGCTTTTGGGCCTTTGCCTGTAAAGCACCTGCCGAGCATGGCTCGGCACTACCGCTTCTGCTCCCGCCCTTTCGCGCAGCGAAGGAGAGGGTTGGGGAGGGGTGCTTTGGGCGGTTGCCTGTAAAGCCCCTGCCGAGCATGGCTCGGCACTACCGCTTCTGCTCCCGCCCTTTCGCGCAGCGAAGGGGAGGGTTGGGGAGGGGTGCTTTGCGCCTTTGCCTGTAAAGCCCCTTGCCGAGCATGGCTCGGCACTACATGTGCCCTACCCCATCCGACTTATCATGCCTGCATGAAAACCTATCTCGTCGGCGGCGCTGTCCGCGATTCCCTGCTTGGCCTGCAACCCGGTGACCGCGACTGGGTGGTAGTCGGTGCAACCCAGGCACAGATGGAAGCCGACGGCTTCAAGGCCGTGGGCAAGGATTTCCCGGTGTTCCTGCATCCGCATACCGGTGAGGAACACGCACTGGCGCGCACCGAGCGCAAATCCGGCCGTGGCTACCGCGGCTTCGTGGTCGATGCCGACCCTTCGGTAAGCCTGGAAGAAGACCTGCAGCGCCGCGACTTCACCATCAATGCCATCGCCCGTGATGAGGAAACCGGCGAGCTGGTCGACCCCTGGGGCGGCGTGCGCGACATCGAGCAACGCGTGCTGCGCCATGTGGGCCCGGCCTTTGTTGAAGATCCGCTGCGTGTACTGCGTGCGGCGCGCTTCATGGCGCGCTTCGCACCCCTGGGTTTTACCTTGGCGCCAGAAACGGCAGCGCTGATGCGCGAAATGGCCGCCAGCGGCGAACTGGATGCACTGGTACCCGAGCGCATCTGGCAGGAACTGCGGCGCAGCCTGACGATGAAAAAGCCCTCGGCGTTCCTGCGTTGCCTGCACGATACCGGCGCACTGGCGGTGATCCTGCCGGAAGTCGACGCGCTCTATGGCATACCGCAACGCGCCGAGTTCCACCCGGAAGTGGATACCGGCGTGCACCAGGAAATGGTCAGCGACATGGCCGCACAACTGGCGCCGGGCGATGACCTGATCGGCTTCGCTGCCCTCACCCACGATCTTGGCAAGGCACTGACGCCGGCCGATGAACTGCCGCGCCACATCATGCATGAGCAGCGCGGCGTGAAGCCTCTGGCCACGCTCTGCGAACGCTTGAAGATTCCGCTCGACCACCGGCTGTTGGCCGAAGCGGTCTGCCGCGAACACCTCAACGTGCACCGCATCGATGAGCTGCGCGATGCCACCGTGCTGGAGCTGATCCAGCGCTGCGATGGCTTCCGCCGTCCCGAGCGCATTGCACAGATGGCCCTGGCCTGCGAATGCGACAAGCGCGGCCGGCTGGGCTTCGAGGACAGTGACTACCCGCAGCGGAGCACCCTGCTGCGCCTGCATGCGGCTGCGCTGGCGATCAATGCCCGCGATATCGCCACCGAAGGCCTGCAGGGGCCTGCCATTGGCGAGGCCTTGAAGAAGGCACGTATCAAGGCAATCAGCGCCGCGCGTTGATTGCCCGCCGCTGTTGCAGCCGTTGGATGTTGTGGGAGCGGCGTAAGCCGCGAAGCTGGTAATGCAACTGCTACACCCGCCGCATGCAATTGCACAATCTGCCGATGATCTCGGCACTGTCGGTTTCGCGGCTTACGCCGCTGCCACAAGCCTGCGACTGGTCGACTCAGATCTTGAGATAGATCTTGCGGCGGTCCATCCACGCCATCGGCAACCACCACAGCGCAACGAAGCTCAGCGCCATCACCAGCGAGGCGAACTGCGCGCCCGCCAGCGGGCTCAACCAGCGATTGAACAGATCTTCCCACAGCCAGCCCCAACTGCCGGTGGCCATCATCGCCAGCACCATCGCCGAGGAGCCGGCATAGGCACTGATCGCGTTGACACCAAAGCGACGGCCCAGCGCCGGCCACTGCCGGCAATCGATCAGGATGTGTGCCATCCAAAGCCCGGCAAATGCCCAGCCGCCGGTCCACAGCACATAGGATGGCGTCCACAGGTTCTTGTTCAAGGGCAGCCACTGCGCCCAGATGCCACCCGCCAGCAGCAACAGCACCGCCATCGGCAGCAATCGCCACGGCCGTTGCCGCAACAGCGAACCTGCACACAGACCCAGCAAGGTCGAGGCCAGTGCGCCCAAGGTGGACATCAAGCCTTCCGGATCATGGCCATGGCCGGTTGCCGGATCGTATTGGTAGAGCAGCGCGCCAAACAGCTGGGTATCCACGCGGCTGGCGACATTGAGCCAGGGCGCGATCGAACCGCCAGCAGCCAGTAGTGCCGCATAGCCCACCACCAGCACGCCAAGGCACAAGGTCTGCGCCTTCGGCTTCATCCAGATGGCAGCCATGCCGGCGAACGCAAAACACAGTCCAATGCGTTGCAACACGCCCCAGGGCCGATAGTGCGGCAGATCCAGCCACCACCAGGCCAGGAAGTGCAGCAGCAGGCCCAGCCCCAGGATGCGGGCCGCGCGGCTCAACACGGTGCGCGTCAACGCACCACGGTCAGCGCCCTGCTCCACCCGCGGCACCACGCCCAGCGCGAGGGAAACGCCAACGATCACCAGGAAGAACGGGAACACCAGATCGGTCGGCGTGCAGCCATGCCACTCCGAATGCAACAGCGGTGCGTACACGTGGCTCCAGCTGCCGGGATTGTTGACCAGCAGCATGGCCGCCACGGTGATGCCACGCAGGGCATCCACCGAGGCATATCGGATGGCTTTGTTCATACCCTGGAACTCAGTCGCGCTGCCCGCCGATCCAGGTGGCCTGCACCTGCAGGTCGCTGTCCAGCAGGACGAAATCAGCCTGGTAGCCGACTGCGATCTGCCCGTAACGATCATCCAGGCCGAGGAACTGCGCCGGATACGTCGATGCCATGCGCGAGGCTTCAGCCAGCGAAAGACCCAACAGACCAACCGTGTTGCGCACGGCAGTGATCATGTCCAGTGCCGAACCCGCCAAGGCACCTGCGGCATTGCGGACCACGCCATCAACGGCGGTGATGGTTTCGCCATACAGCTCGAACGTCGGGTTGTCCGAACCGACCATCGGCATCGCATCGGTGACCAGGAACACTTTGCCGCGCGGCTTGGCCGCCAGCGCCACGCGCAGGCTGGCCGGGTGCACGTGCACGCCATCGACAATCACGCCGCACCAGCTGTCAGCATCTTCCAGCGCCGCACCCACCGCGCCGGGATCACGTCCCTGCAACGGCGACATCGCGTTGTACAGATGGGTGAAACCGGTGATGCCGGCATCCAGACCGGCGCGGATCTCGTCGTAGGTACCGGCGGTATGACCGGCAGCAACGATGGCGCCGTTGGCGACCATCTGCTGGATGGTTTCCCGCGGTACGCGCTCCGGCGCCAGGGTGATCAGGGTGACGCCGTTGTCCAGCGCGGTGGCCATGCGTACTTCGTCGGCATCGGGCACGCGGAACTTGCCGGCATCGTGGGTGCCCTTGCGGGCGGGGGCGATATACGGGCCTTCCAGGTGGATGCCGAGCACGCCCGGCACCTTGGCGGCGATCGCCTCACGGGTAGCCCGCACCGCACGCGCCATCACCTCGGCATCGTCGCTGATCAGGGTCGGCAGCATGCCGGTGGTGCCGTAGCGGCGATGCCCGGCCACCATCGTGCGCAGGGCATCGACATCGGTCTGGTTGTTGAACAGCGCGCCGCCGCCACCGTTGACCTGGGCATCGATGAAGCCGGGCAGCAGCCAACCGCCGCCCAGGTCCACCTGCGCCTCGGCCGCGGCAACCGCCGGGTCATCACTGGCGACGACCGCAGTGATGCGGCCGTCCTCGATCAATACCGCGACATCGTCACGGAAGTTCTCGCCGGCAAGTACCCGGCCATTGCGCAGCGCGGTTTTCATCAGACCGTTTCCGTCACCTTGTTGAGGTGCGGCGGCAGGTCCGGGTTGTTGCCACGGCGCAGCGCCAGCGCGTTGATCGCGCGGTAGAAGCTCTGGATGGTCAGCAGCGGCGCGCACAGCGGGTGCGGTGCCTCGGCGGTCGGCAGGTTGCCACCCTCGCCGGTCAGCCACACCTGCGCGCCGCGCGCGGCGAACTCCTCGGCCACGGCACGGGTGCCGGCGCCGGTTTCATCAGGCTGGGCAAAGGCCAGCACCGGGAAGTCCTCGCCCACCAGCGCCATCGGGCCATGCTTCACTTCGGCCGAGCTGTAGCCTTCGGCATGCAGGCCGCAGGTTTCCTTGAACTTCAGCGCCGCTTCCTGCGCTGCCGCCAGGCCCGGGCCACGGCCGAGCACGAACAGGTTGTGGGCATCGACCAGGCCGTTGGTGACTGCGCTCCAGTCGCACTCCCAGGCCTTGCTCATCGCCGCCGGCAATGCGTCCAGGGCGGCGATCAGGGTCGCATCATTCTTCCAGTAGGCACCCAGCTGCAGGATGGCCGCCAGCGAGGCCAGGTAGCTCTTGGTCGCGGCGACGCTGCGCTCGGCACCGGCGCCCAGCGGGATCACGGTTTCGGCCAGCAGGGCCAGCGGCGAATCCTCGACGTTGACCAGCGCCACCACGCGCGCGCCGGCAGCCTTGGCAGCTTCGGCATTGCGCAGCAGGTCCGGGCTCTTGCCCGACTGCGAGATGACGATGTACAGCGCGCCGCGCAACTGCAGCGGCGCTTCATAGACCGAGCCCACCGACGGCGACGCCGAAGCGGTCACCAGGCCGAGCTGGGTCTCGAACAGATACTTGGCATAGGTTGCCGCGTGATCGGAACTGCCGCGTGCGCAGGTGACAACGAACGGTGGCGGGTTCTGGCGCAGGTCTGCGGCCAGGGCCTGCACCACGTCGCGGTTGCGTGCGAACTGGGCGGCGATGACAGAGGCGCTTTGTGCCGCCTCGTTGAACATCAGGGTTTCGGTTTCACTGGGCAGTGCCATGGATCATTACTCGGAAAGGTCGGGGGGAGATGAAGGAGGTCGCGACGCCTGCTGGCGCAGCGGCGCGGTGGAACCACGTACCACCAGCTGCGGTACGAAGCCCTGGTTCTGCAATTGGGCCGGGCTGTCTTCGTAGGCGTCGGTACGCAGCTGGCTGATCAGTAGGCGCGCCGCATGGCGGGCGATATCGCCGGTGGCCTGCTTGGCGGTGGTCAATGCCGGCCACGACTGGCGCGAGAACGGGCTGTCCTCGAAGCCGGCAATGGACAGGTCATACGGCACGTTCAAGCCGGCCGAATTGGCCGCCGCCAGCACGCCGGCGGCGATTTCGTCGTTGGAGCCGAAGATGGCGGTTGGCGGTTCGCGCAGCGCCAGCAGGCGGCGCGCACCACGGAAGCCATCGTCGAAGGTGTAGTCACCCGGAATCACCAGGTGCTTGTCCAGGTTGATCCCGTAATCCTTCAATGCCGCCTCGTAGCCGGCATAGCGCTCGCCACTGGAGCGGTGCGAGGTACCACCCCACAGGAAGCCGATGCGCTGGTGGCCCAGCTGGATCAGGTGCTCGGTGATTTCATAGGCGGCGTCACGGTCATCGACGAACACGCAGGCGCCATCACCCGGGTCTTCGGTGGCGGCGATGATGCGCACGGTCTTGATGCCACGCGCGTTGAGCGCAGCCACCAGCTCCGGGCGCTCGGACATCGGCGCGGTCAGCACCAGCCCGGCCAGCCGCGAGCGCTGTACCCAATCGGCCAGTTCCTCGGCCAGCATCGGCGAGGTCGAGTCGCAGGGATGGATCTGCAGGCCGAAGCCGGTTTCGCGGCAGGCCGACAGCACGCCGTTCTGTACCCCGATGATGTGGTACGGATTGGGGTTGTCGTAGACCAGCCCGATCACGAAGGTGGTGTTGCTGCGCAGGTTGCGCGCGGACGGATCCGGCTCATAGTCCAGCTCGGCCACCGCGCGCAGCACACGCGCGCGGGTGGCCTGCATCACCGAAGGCTCGTTGTTGATCACCCGCGAGACGGTCTTCAAAGAGACCTTGGCCCGCTCGGCGACATCCTTGATGGTGGGTCTACGCATTACCGGTTCCCGCGTTGGCTCGATTGCCGCCATGATGCTTGATTCAGGCGCCACGTGCCTTGCCCGCGTTATGGCCAACGGTGCCGAAGTACAGGATGTACAGGTAGCAGGGGATCATCAGCGCCGCGAACACCAGCTGGAAGTGCTCCGGGTAGGCGTGCTTGAGCAGGGCGAAGGCCTGCGGGATGATCGCGCCACCGGCGATACCCATCACCAGCAGGGCCGAACCGGTCTGGGTGAAGCGACCCAGGCCGCGGATCGCCAGCGGGAAAATCGCCGGCCACATCATCGCATTGGCAAAGCCGAGGGCAGCCACGAAGCCCACCGACACATAGCCGTGGGTGAAGAACGCACCGAGGGTGAACAGCACGCCCAGCACCGCCGACACGGCCAGGTACTTCTCCTGCGAGATATAGCGCGGGATCAGCGCCAGGCCGGCCAGATAGCCGAGCAGCATCGCGAACAAGGTGAATGAGGTGAAGAACTTGGTCTGGTCCAGCGGCAAGCCGAAGGCATGCCCGTAGGTACCAATGGCATCACCGGCCATCACCTCCACACCGACGTACAGGAACAGGCAGACCACGCCCAGCCACAGGTGCGGGAACTGGAAGATGCTGCGCTTGGCAGCGGTACCGCTTTGTTCCGGCGCGGCGTTGGATTCTTCGGCGCTGACTTCCGGCAGCGGCGACAGCAGCACCGCGACCGATGCCACCAGCAGGATGGCGAACATCACCATGTAGAACGTGTGGATGCCGCCGGCAAACCCATCCAGCAATGCTTCGCGCGTGGCCGGATCGGCCTTGGCGACTTCGGCGGCAAGATCCCCCACGCCGTGCAGCACCAGCGAGCCCAGCAACAGAGGCGCCAGGATGCCGGCGATCTTGTTGCAGATGCCCATCAAGGCGATGCGACGTGCGGCCGTTTCGATCGGGCCGAGGATGGAAATATAGGGGTTGACCGACGTCTGCAGCAGCGCCAAGCCTCCGCCAAGAACGAACAGGCTGGCCAAAGCACCCGGGAAAACCCGCCAGGTAGCGAACTGGCCAAATGCCGCCGCGCCCGCCGCCATCACCACCAGGCTCAAGGCCAACC
Source organism: Stenotrophomonas sp. STEN033 (assembly GCF_056856655.1). Classification (NCBI taxonomy): domain Bacteria; kingdom Pseudomonadati; phylum Pseudomonadota; class Gammaproteobacteria; order Lysobacterales; family Lysobacteraceae; genus Stenotrophomonas; species Stenotrophomonas sp. STEN033. Next base: position 21,927 of record NZ_JBXFWM010000011.1, on the reverse strand, counting down.
CCTTCTTCATGCCGGTGCGGCGCAGGATCCACGACGCGGGAATGGCGAGGAAGAAATACGAAAGGTAGAACACCATCAACACCAGGAAGGCGGATATCTCGCTGACCTGGAAGGCCAGCTGCACGAAGGTGATGAGCGGCCCGTTGAGCCAGGTGAAAAAGCCAAGAATGAAAAACAGCACGCCGACCACGGCGATGGAAGATGCCGTGCTGGTACGCGGCGTCGAGTCGGGAACAGCAGACATGGGCAAAGCTCCTGCGGATGCGGGAGACGGATCGAGCCGTCAGGCGATTACGTGGGAACAACGTTGTCACATTTATTGTTTGCTGCGGACAAGTTTGTCAACAACGTCACTTCGGCGGCCTATTCCGATAGATCATCAGGAATGCCCTACAAGCCCGGAAGAATCAGGCTTTCTGCGAAAAACCCCATAACGTAAGCCGCTACACGTTATCGGATGCAACAAATGCAGGCGCCCCAAGGTTTGCGCAGATGCGCTGCGGCGCAACATCGAAAATTTCAATTATTCGTTGACATCGTTGTCAGAACGATTACAGACTCGCCCCCGATTGGTGCCCTCTCCGGGCACTCCGCCTCGCCATAGGGAACCCGAGTGACTGCTGTCGTCCCCCCACTACAGACCACCCGCCTTGACCCCGCCAGCCGGCCCTTCTTCGCCGCCGACGTGGGCGGTACGCACGTCCGCGTCGGTCTGATCCAGGCAGCAGCGGCAAACGATCCGGCCATCGATGTCCTGTCCTACCGCAAGTATCGCTGTGCGGACTACCCCAGCCTCAGCGCGATCCTGTCCGACTTCGCCAGCCACAACCCGCCGGTCGAGCACTGCGTGATCGCCACCGCCGGCTACGCGCTGCCGGATGGCACGGTGATTTCGGCCAACCTGCCGTGGCCGCTGTCGTCCAGCCGCATCCGTGATGAACTCGGCTTTGCCGGCGTGCATCTGGTCAACGATTTCGAAGCCGTCGCGCACGCGGCCGGCCACATCAACGCCAGCCAGGTGCTGCAGCTCACCGGCCCGACCGACGTGGAACGCGGCCCGACGCTGGTGATCGGCCCCGGCACCGGCCTGGGTGCCGCGGTGTGGATTCCAGTCGGCAACCGCTCGGTGGTCCTGGCCACCGAAGCCGGCCAGGCCTCGCTGGCAGCTACCACCGAACTGGAAATGGCCGTGCTGCAGCAGATGCTGCAGGACCGTCCGCATGTGTCGATCGAACAGGCACTGTCCGGTCCCGGCCTGCTCAACCTGTACAACGCACTGTGCGCGGTGCGTGGCACCACGCCGGTGCACACCACGCCGGACGCCGTCAGCGCCGCCGCCTGCGATGGCAGCGACCCGCTGGCCGTGGAAACCCTGCAGCTGTTCTGCGGCATCCTCGGCTCGACCATCGGTGACATGGCCCTGCTGTACGGCGTGCAGGGCGGCATCTATCTGGCTGGCGGCATCCTGCCGAAGATCAGCCAATTTCTTTTGAACAGCACCTTCGTCGAACGCTTCCTCAACAAGGGGCCGATGCGCAAGGCGTTGCAAAGCATTCCCGTGAAGCTGGTAGAGCACGGGCAACTGGGCGTCATCGGCGCCGCCAGTTGGTATCTGGAAAAGTCGGCCAAGTAAGCCTTCAGCAGCATAAGCAACAGATCCACCAGCAGGACCCGTAGTAACGCGGCACGCAGTGCCAATCAATCTTGATGTTGAGGAGAGACAACATGCATCGCAAGACCCTTCTTTCGGCAGCCATCGTCAGCTGCCTCGCCTTCAGCGCACACGCGCAGGAAGCCCAGCAGAACGCCACCGACCTGGACACCGTGACGGTCACCGGCATCCGCGCCAGCCTGGAAAAGTCGCTGGATACCAAGCGCAACAACGACACGGTATCCGAGTCGATCACCGCTGAAGACATCGGCAAGTTCCCGAACACCAACGCCGCCGAAGCCATGGCGCTGATCCCGGGCGTCACCATCGACCGTCGCTTCGGCCAGGGTGAGCGCGTCAGCATCGACGGCACCGACCCGAGCCTCAACCTGAGCTTCATCGACGGCCACCCGGTTGCACAGGCCATCTGGCTGTACGGCGAGTCGCCGAACCGTGGCTTCGACTACACCATGCTGGCCCCGGAAGTGCTGGGCCGCCTGGAAATCATCAAGTCCTCCGAAGCCCGCCTGCCGGAAGGCAGCCTCGGCGGCACCGTGATGATGCATTCGCGCAAGCCGCTGGACATCGATGCCAACTCGGTCAGCGGCTCGGTCGGCTACAGCTACAACGACCAGGCCGAGAAGGGCAGCCCGAACATCTCGGTGCTCTACAGCTGGAAGAACGACGACTCCACCTGGGGCGTCAACGTCGCCGCCCAGCGCCATGAAGAAAAGGTCGATCGCCAGGGCATCGAAATCTTCGGCTACAGCACTGTTGCCGACTTTGCCAAGGTCAACCCGAACATCGCCGCCCAGGTCGGCAAGGGCGAACTGCGCCCGACCGACAAGGTCGCGCAGGAAATCAACGTTGCCTACTTCCAGCAGGAGCGCAAGCGTGACAGCGCCCTGGTGAACCTGCAGTTCAAGCCCAACGACCAGTTCGAGGGCACCTTGAGCGGCCTGTACATCAAGGAGAACTTCGACAGCTACAACCAGTCGATGTACAACTTCATGACGCAGAACAACTCGTCCATGCAGGCCGTCGACTACTTCAACCCGACCGGCCCGGGCGGCTTCGTCACCGGCGGCCACACCAATGCCAACCCCGGCAGCGGCACCGGCATCATCTACGACAACCAGGTGCGCTTCTCGGAAGTGACCACCAAGGGCGTGGACCTGGACCTGCAGTACCGCGGTGATGGCTGGAAGCTGGGCGGCAAGATCGGCACCAGCAAGTCCGAGAACCCGAACATCAGCCAGTACCTGATCGAGCCGGTCTACAGCGGCTCCTACACCTGGGACTACCGCAAGGGCTTCCAGGCTGATGACCAGGCCGCGTATTACGATCCGGCGAACTGGGGCAACATCTTCGGCAACAACGGCGTGTTCAGCTCCGAAGCCAAGGACAAGTACGCGCAGCTGGATTTCAGCAAGAACTTCGACAGCATCTTCAACCAGTTGCTGGTCGGCGTGCGTCGCACCGAGCACACCGAAAACTACGGCCTGGGCGTGTATGGCGGCGTACGTACCGGCAGCCTGGCCGACGTCGGCACCATCGGCAACACCAACCTGCTCGGCAGCCTGGGCGGCGTGTTCGGCAACACCAGCCACCACCCGCAGGTCGGCCAGGGCAACGTGATCAGCTGGGTGCATGGCAGCCCGGTGGACTACTCGCGTTCCGACGCGTCCAGCCTGTTGAACAACACCTGGGAACTGGAGCAGAAGACCACGGCCGCGTACACGCAGCTGAACTTCTCCACCGGCGCCCTGCGCGGTAACTTCGGCGTACGCTGGGTCCAGACCAAGACCGACAGCAGCGCCTATGTGTACGGCGACAACCAGCCAGTGCTGCCGGCGCCGGCCGAGTGGTGGCAGACCAGCAAGAGCAAGAAGAGCAACATGCTGCCGTCCGTCAACCTGGTGTATGACAATGGCGGCGACGTGGTGTTGCGTGCTTCGGCTGCCAAGGTCATCGCCTGGGCACCGTACAACCTGATGTCGAACAACCTGTTCCTCAACGACACCATGATGACCGGCTCGGGTGGCAACCCGGACCTGGATCCGTACAAGGCCTACAACTTCAACTTCTCGGCCGAGTGGTACTTCGCCCCGCAGTCGGTGCTGGCAGGCTCGGTGTTCCTGAAGCAGACCCAGAACTACGTGCTGCAGACCCCGGGCACCGAGCGTCGTTACAACTCCATGCGTGACAGCAACCCGACCACCTGGTTGACCACGGTTGGCTCGCACGGCTGTACCGCCGATGGCTTCTGCGACTACAGCGTCACCCGTCCGCGCAATGCCGGCGGCGCCAGTGTCCGCGGCTTCAACGTCAACTACCAGCAGGCATTCGGCGACACCGGCCTGGGCTTGATCGCGAACTACACCTACGCAACCGGCGATACCGATGCCGGCAACAACATGCCCTACCTGTCGCGCAGCACCGTCAGCGTCAGCCCGTACTTTGAAAACGAGCAGTTCAGCGCCCGTGTCAACTACAACTGGCGTAGCAAGTACGAAGGCGTTGGCTATGTTGCCGGTGCACCGGCGGCCACCACCGCCGCGTATGCCGACCTGAGCGCAAGCCTGGGCTGGAACTTCACCGACAACCTGAGCCTGTCGCTGGATGCGATGAACCTGCTCAACGAGAAGTACCGCCAGTACGTTGCCCAGGAAGAGGCACTGGCTGCGGAATACTTCACCGGCCGCCGCTACATGGCCAACCTGCGCTTCAAGTTCTGATCCATGCCGGCAGGCAACATTGCCGGATAGCGTGACCCGCCGGGCCTGGATCATTCCGGGCCCGGTTTTTTTTGACTACATGTAGTGCCGAGCCATGCTCGGCATTGCCCTGCTTCATGTAGTGCCGAGCCATGCTCGGCATTGCCCTGCTTCATGTAGTGCCGAGCCATGCTCGGCATTGCCCTGCTTCATGTAGTGCCGAGCCATGCTCGGCAACGCACGCATTGTCGAGCGAAGCCCCTGCCGAGCATGGCTCGGCACTACAAAAACAGCAGAAGCAACAGCAACAGCAACACCATGCCGGGCATGGCTCGGCACTACACAAGATCCATGCGGCAGGACACACTGCCGCCCATGCAAAGACAGACAGGAGCTCCGCCCATGACGAAGTCCTTCCACAAGCGCAGCCGCGCGCCGTGGCTCAGCAGCTGCGTATTGCTGGGCATGTCCGCCCTGCAGGTGCAGGCCGCCGACTCCACCTCCGCCCCTACGCTCATCCCCCGCCGGCCAGCTACCAGGCCGACGGCGGCAAGGACTTCGTACTGCAGAATTCCGCACGCGTCGGCGGCAACGACGAGGCCGCACGCCGAGCCGCCGCGCAGTTCGTAACCCTGCTCAAGCAGAACGGCGGCCCAACCCTGGCCGTTGCCGACAGCGCCAGCAAGGCGCAGATACGCTTCCGCCTCGATCCTTCAGCGCTCAACACCGCCGAAGGCTATGCACTGAAGGTATCCAATACCGGCATCGACATCAGCGCAGGTGATGATGTCGGCCTGTTCTACGGCGCGGTCACCGCCGCCCAGCTGCTGACCGGCAACACGCCGGGCCACGTCGCCGCCGCCACCATCAACGACACCCCACGCTTCCCGTGGCGTGGCTTCATGCTCGATTCCGCGCGTCACTTCCAGAGCATGGACGAGATCAAGAAGCTGCTCGATGCGATGGCGCAGCACAAGCTCAACACCTTCCACTGGCACCTGACTGATGACCAGGGCTGGCGCATGGAAATCAAGCGCTACCCGAAGCTGACCGAAGTCGGCAGCTGCCGCGTGCCGCTGGGTGATGCCGGCCGCAATGCCGCCACCGGCGAAGCCCGCCAGTACTGCGGTTACTACACCCAGGAGCAGATCCGCGAAATCATCGCCTATGCGGCCGAACGCCACATCCAGGTCATCCCGGAAATCGACGTACCCGGCCACGCCACCGCCGCCATCGTCGCCTATCCGGAACTGGGCACCACCGAACAGAAGCTGGTCATCGACAACCAGTGGGGCGTTTTCCAGAACCTGTTCAACACCGAGGAAAGCACCTTCCAGTTCCTGGAAAACGTGCTGGAAGAAGTGATTGAGATGTTCCCGTCCAAATACGTGCACGTCGGTGGCGACGAAGCGGTCAAGGACCAGTGGATCGCCTCCAAGCGCGTGCAGGAGCGGATGCGCGAACTCGGCGCGAAAGATGAAATGGAAATGCAGAGCCATATCATCAAGCGCCTGGAGAAGTTCCTGGAGCAGCACGACCGCCGCCTGATCGGCTGGGACGAGATCCTCGAAGGCGGCCTGCCGCCGGAGGCCACGGTGATGTCCTGGCGCGGCACCGAGGGCGGGCTCAAGGCCGCCAGCGAAGGTCATGACGTGGTGATGTCGCCGGTCACCCACATGTACATGGACTACCTGCAGACCGAGTCGCCGAACGAGCCGCCGGGCCGCCCGACCACGATCCCCCTGCAGAAGGCCTATGAGTTCGAGCCGGTACCGGCCGACCTTGCCGCGGACAAGCGTTCGCACATCCTTGGCCTGCAGGCCAACATGTTCAACGAGCACACCCGCAACAACCAGAACCTGGAGCACAACCTGTTCCCGCGCCTGGCTGCGGTCGCCGAGACCGGCTGGAGCCCGCAGGACAAGCGCAGCTTCAGCAACTTCCTGCAGCGCTTGCCGCGCCAGCTGCAGCGCTACCAGGCAATGAACATCGCCTATGCAAAGACGCCGTTCCAGGTGGACATGCAGGACAAGGGCGAGCACCGCACCGGTGCGGTGCAGGTGAGCCTCAACAATCCGCTGGGCTACCCGGTGCATTACACCGTTGACGGCAGTGCCGTTACCGCCAGCTCGCCGCTGTACGCACAGCCGCTGCAGCTGAAGGTACCGGTGCAGATACAGGCCGCGGCCTTCTTTGATGGCAAGCCGTTGGCAGCAGCCAGCCGCTTTCAGCTGGATGCGGCCTCGCTGCTGGTCCGTGAGGACACCCAGCTCGGCCTGTGCCCGAATGGTGGCAAGCTGCTGCTGCGCCTGGAAGATGACGGTCCGGCCGAAGGCGAGCGCGAAATCTTCAACGTCAACATCTTCAACCCCTGCTGGTTGTGGAGCGATGTCGATCTGTCCGGCATCACCAGCGTCAAGGTGCGCGCCGGTCGCATCCCCTACAACTTCCAGCTGGCCCACGACGAGCCGTCGCGCAAGTTCGCACCGGCGCGTACCGCCCACGGGGAAATGGAGATCCTGGCCAACTGCGAAGGCAAGCCGCTGGCCTCGATCCCGTTGCCGGCCGAACCGGGCGCCGACGGCTTCCTGGAGCTGGATGCCCCGATCAGTGCGCCGGCCAACCGTGGCGACCTGTGCGTGCGCTTCACCGGCGACACCCGCCCCAACATGTGGACGCTGGACTGGATCAAGCTTGAACCCGCCAAATAATCCGCACGGCGGTGTGATGTAACCGAGAAGGCCACCGCATGCGGTGGCCTTCTGCTGTCTGCTACAGGCCATTGGAAATTCCGGATGTGTGGGACGTTGTGGGAGCGGCGTAAGCCGCGAAGCAGCTGATCCAACAGCCAGCAGTTGCCCTTTACATCGACCCACCGATGCCCGTTGCCGATCAGCGATACAGGAAAGCCCTCCATTTCATCGCCCCCGGCTTCGCGGCTTACGTCGCTCCAGCAGGCGCCCTTGGCGTGCCAAAAAATTTCACGCGACTCCAGCGCCCCCGGAAGATTCAATGCAAAAGCGCCCCTGGATTTCAAATGAAACAAAAATAATCACTGAAATCATTGATATATAGGCAGCATCCGCATCCCCATGAGGATGAAAATTTTTTGCAGTGCGCCTTGACATCGTTGTCACGAAGCCACGACACTCCGCATGCCGCAACGCCATCACAGGTGTCGCGCCAACTTCCAGGGGACGTGCGTGGTAGCCAGCCTGAATACAACAGCCAAGCTGACCACTCCTGCATCTGCCGCGCCGCTGCTGGCCGCCGATGTGGGCGGCACCCATGTCCGCGTGGGCCTGGTGCAGCCGGGCAGCAGCGCCAGCGCGCCCATGCAGCTGCTCGGCTATCGCCAGTACCGCTGCGCCGACTATCCGGACCTGAGCAGCATCCTTGCCCAGTTCCCGGTGGACCGCGCCACGGTGCGCGAATGCGCCATCGCCAGCGCCGGTTATGCCCTGCCCGATGGCACCGTGATCTCCGCCAACCTGCCCTGGCCACTGTCGTGCAATCGCATCCGCGATGATCTTGGCTTCGCCGCCGTGCACCTGGTCAATGATTTCGAAGCCGTTGCCCATGCTGCCGCCCACATCAAGGACGGCGACGCGCTGCAGCTCAGCGGCCCCGCCAGCGGCGATGGCCCGGTATTGATCGTCGGCCCCGGCACCGGCCTGGGCGCCGCCCTGTGGATCCCCAATGGCAACCGTTCGATGGTACTGGCCACCGAAGCCGGGCAGGCCTCCTTGAGTGCCAGTACGCCGCTGGAAGTCGCCGTGCTGCAGCACATGCTGCGCGGGCGCAGCCATGTCGCCATCGAACATGCGCTGTCCGGCCCAGGCCTGCTCAATCTGTACAACGCGCTGTGCGCCGTACGCGACAGCGCGCCGGCGCACACCAGCCCCGACGCCATCAGCGCCGCTGCCTGCGATGGCAGCGATCCGCTTGCCGTGCAGGCACTGCAGCTGTTCTGCGCAGTCCTCGGTTCGACCATCGGCGACATGGCCCTGCTGTATGGCGCACAGGGTGGCATCTACCTGGCTGGCGGCATCCTCCCCAAGATCAGCCCGTTCCTTTTGAACAGCAGCTTCGTCGAACGTTTCCTCAACAAGGGACCGATGCGCGAAGCGCTGCAACGCATCCCCGTGAAGTTGGTAGAGCACGGGCAACTGGGCGTCATCGGCGCCGCCAGTTGGTATCTGGGACGCAGGGAAATCGATCCCAGCGCACCGCACTCCGCAGTAGATCAGGCGCATGCAGCAACCCGCTCATGCCCAGCTTCCCGTGACACAAGTTCCGGCCAGTTCGCCGGCATCCATCAATGATGAGGAGAGACATCATGAGGTACCGCAAGTCCGTACTATCCGCCGCCATCGTCACCTGCCTGAGCTTTTCCGCGCACGCGCAGGACGCCGGCCAGCAGGCCACCGAACTGGATACCGTGGTTGTCACCGGCATCCGCGCCAGCCTGAAGCAGGCGCTGGATTCCAAGCGTGACTCCGACGCCATCGTCGACGTGGTCACCGCCGAAGATGTGGGCAAGTTCCCGGCCACCAACGTCGCCGAAGCCATCACCATCATTCCCGGCGTGACCATCGACAAGGCCTTCGGCCAGGGCGAAAAGGTCTCGATCCTGGGCACCGACCCGGCCTTGAACCGCACCCTGCTCAATGGCCAGACCATTGCCTCGGCCGACTGGTTCATCTCGGACCAGCCGGGCCGCACCTTCAACTATTCGTTGCTGGCGCCGCAGCTGGTCAGCAAGGTCGAAGTCTACAAGTCACCGGAAGCGTGGCTTGAGGAAGGCTCCATTGGCGGTACCGTCAACGTCTCCACGTGCAAGCCGCTGGACCTGGGCGGCACCACCATTTCCGGCGCCGTCGGCTACCTGTACAACGACCGCGTCGAAGCGGGCGATCCGTCGGTGTCGGCAATGTTCGGCTGGAAGAACGACGCCGACAATTTCGGCGTGATCGTGTCCGCCCAGCGCTCGATCGAAAACATCCGTCGTGACGGCATCGAGTCCTACGGCACGGTCAGTGGCAAGGATTACATCAACGGCAAGGGCGGCTCGCCGAACTCGATCACCACCACCACCACCGACTGGTCGACCGACCCGGCCACCACCATGCCGCCGAGCTGCGTGGGCACCTGCGCCACCACCCTGCTGGCCAACCCGAATGCGGTCGCGCCGAACGCAATCAGCGCGCACTACTTCGAACAGGAGCGCAAGCGCGACACCCTGTCCGTTGCCCTGCAGTTCAAGCCGACCGACAAGCTGGACATCGAGTTCAACGCACTCAACGTCAAGGCCAAGTACGACAACATGACCCACTCCATGTTTGCCTTCAACGGCAATCCATGGAACTCGCTGGGCGGCCTGACCGACGTCACCGTCGATGGCGGCGTGATGACCAAGGCCTCGTTCCGCAATGCCTTGACCGTGTATGACCTGCTCAACCGCCAGGCCACGGTGGACACCGATTCCTACGACCTGAAGTTCACCTGGAAGGACGAGCGCTGGTTCGCCTCGGCCCACGCCGGCATTTCGGAGGCAAGCGGCGGCACCGGCAAGCAGGTGTTCGGCGAGTTCCTCAACAAGGCCGACTACAGCTACGACATCAGCGGCAAGACCCCGAGCCTGAACTTCCACGGCTACCAGACCGACCCGGTCGCCGACGTTGCCACGCACATGAAGCCCGGCCATGCCGGCAGCCCGTTCACCGACCCATCCGCCTACCGTTTTGACGGCGGTGGCCCGGCCGGTGGCTGGCACACCAACCCGCCCAGCGCCACCAACTGGGGCGCAGGCTGGGGCGGCAACATCGTGACCAAGCCGACCAAGGACGAAGAGCGCTACTTCCAGGTCGACGGCGGCGTCACCCTGGACTCGCCGATCTACCAGGTCCGCTTCGGCCTGAAGCGTCGTGAGCACGAAACCTCGCAGTCGATGGCGGGTGTATCGCTGGCATCGATCAAGGGTTATGGCGACCTGACCGCCGACCAGTTCAGCCCCAAGGATGTGCCGAACAGCTACCTCAGCGGCTTCGGCAACGTGGGTGACCTGAGCAACCGCTTCATGATCGACGGCTGGGCACTGGCCGATTACATCAACAGCGGCAAGTGGCTGGCCCCGTGGCAGACCATGCCGACGCCGAGCACCTTCAGCGATCCGTCCTACGCCGCCAACACCTGGACGGTGAAGGAAGACATCAACGCTGCCTACATCCAGGCTGATTTCAGCCATGACCGCCTGCGCGGCAACTTCGGCGTGCGCCTGGTACAGACCGAATCGGAAAGCACCGGCTACACCTGCTCTTCGCTGAAGAGCCCGTGCCCGGCAGACGGCTATGTGTTGAGCACGGTCAAGAAGAAGTACAACAACGTCCTGCCCAACCTCAACGTCGCCTACGACCTGAATGACAGCGTGGTCCTGCGTGGCTCGGCAGCAAAGGTGATCTCGCGTCCGAACTACGGCGATATGTCCAGCTACCTGTGGATTGGCGACCAGACCCTGACCGGCGGCGGTGGCAACCCGAACCTGGATCCGTACGAGTCCACCAACCTCGACCTGTCGGCCGAATGGTACTTCGCCGAGAACGCCATCCTGGCCGGTACCGCCTTCTACAAGAAGGTCGACAACTACATCCTAGTGACCACGCAGAAGGAAACCCATTACAACCAGTCGCAGCAGACGGATACCGAGTACGACATCTCGCGTCCGAACAACGCCGGTGGCGCCAAGATCCAGGGCTTCTCGGCCGCGTTCCAGACCAGCCTGGACAACGGCCTGGGCCTGCTCGCCAACTACACCTACGCTGACGCCAAGGCTGATGCCGGCAACCGCCTGCCGTTCAACTCCAAGAACCAGGTCAACTTCAGCCCGTTCTACGAGAGCGAGCGCTGGAGCGCGCGTGTCACCTACTCGTGGCGTTCGAAGTACTACACGCAGGCTGACCGCGGCAACTTCCTGGTCACCGATGACTACGACTCGCTGGATGCCAACATCAACGTCAAGTTGACCGACAACCTGACCCTGGGTCTGGATGGCATGAACCTGCTCGACAGCGAATACCGCTCCTACGCCGAGGTTCCGGGCGTCGCCAACACCGAGAAGGTCATCCGCGGCCTGTACCGCACCGGCCGCCGCTACATGGCCACGCTGCGCTTTGCCTTCTAAGGCGTAGCTACCCGTTTCACTGGTTCTGTTGTCTTTTTCTCCAGCGGGCTTGGGATTTCCAGGCCCGCTTTTTTTTACCCGCGATGCGCCGTTGGTGCGCCTCCAACTACCCGCCGCGGGCGACGGCGCAACGCGCGCAGCCTGCACCGACTGGAGCAACTGCAATCGCAGCCGCAACGCCCCGAGAAGCGCCCAAGCGGAATCTGGATTATCAATGAATTGAAGATAAACATAATTTTCAAAAATGACTGAAATTCACTCCAACAAGTTTCAGGAGGAATGAATGGATATTCCTTTTCATTCAATTTATCCTTGAAAAACAGCAACTACAGTATGAAACAGAGATTTCAAGGCGTCAGTTTTTCGTGAAAATTATTTTTGCAAATTGAAAACAAATACACGCAAACTCCACCCCGAGCTGAACGACGGTAGTCACCCGCCCCACCCACCCATCGAGGCATGACGTGGACAAGCAAGGCCGGCAGTACATCCGATCCACTCCCAACGGCGCCCGCCAGCGTGCGCGCTTGACCCCTGCTGCAACCGGCCTGTTGTTGACCTGACACCGCGTTCGACGTGGCCGGCCATCACGGCAGCCGCGCTGTTTCTCCGCACACCCGAAGGGATGCGGGAATCACTGGCCAGCAGCACTTGCCGGCCATCCATCAGCAAAGGGAGAGAGACCTTTGAAACACCGCAAGTCACCGTTAACCGCCGCCATCGTCAGCTGTCTGGCGATCAGTTTTGCGGCCAGCGCACAGGAAGCGCAGCCGGAGGCGGCAACCGAACTCGACCGCGTCGTCGTCACCGGCATCCGCGCCAGCCTGCAGCAATCGCTTGAGTCCAAGCGCAATGCCGACAGCATCGTCGACGTGATCACCGCCGAAGACGTAGGCAAGTTCCCCGCGACCAACGTCGCCGAAGCGATGACCATCATCCCCGGCGTGACCATCGACCGCGCCTACGGCCAGGGCGAGCGCGTCAGCATCCTCGGCGTTGACCCGGCCTTGAACCGTACCCTGCTCAACGGCCAGTCCATCGCCTCGGGCGACTGGAACATGTCCGACTTCCCGACCCGCACCTTCAACTACTCGCTGCTGGCACCGGAACTGGTCGGCAAGGTGGAAGTGTTCAAGTCGCCGGAAGCGCGCCTGGACGAAGGCTCCATCGGCGGCACGGTGAATGTCTCCACCCGCAAGCCGCTGGACATGCCCGAGCAGATCAGCATCACCGGCCGGGTGAGCTATTCACGCAATGACCGCGTCGAAAAGACCGACCCCAGCGCCTCGGCCGCATTCGGCTGGAAGAACGCGGATGACACCTTCGGCTTCATCCTGTCCGCGCAGTCCACCAATGAAAGCATCCGCCGCGATGGCATCGAGTCCTTCGGCACCGTGCTGGCCAAGCACTATCGCGACGGCCTGGATGGTGCAGCCGGCTCCATCGCCACCGGCAACTGCACCGGTGCCTGCGCCGATGCCATCCGCAACAACCCCGATGCGGTTGGCCCGAGCTCGGTCAGCGCGCACTTTTTCGAACAGGAGCGCAAGCGCAACACCTACTCCGCATCGTTGCAGTTCCAGCCGATCGAGAAGTTGAACGTCGAACTCAATGCAGTGAAGATCGACGCCAACTTCGACCACATGGCCCAGGCCATGTTCGCCTGGCAGGGCAACACGTATGGCAGCCTTGGTTCTCTGACCGACATCACCATCGAGGACGGGCTGATCACCGCCGCCAAGCACAAGGGTGCACGCATGGTGTTCGACATGCAGAACCGTCGCGCCAAGATCGAGTCGGAAACCTACGACATCAAGGCGGATTGGAACGACGAACGCTGGTTCGCCTCCACCCACATCGGTTCGACGAAGGCCGAAGGCGGCCCGGAGCAGGTGTTTGGTGAATTCCTGGCAAGCGCCGACTACGACTGGTCAGTCCAGAATGGTCCTGGCACCCCGGCAACCTTGAACATCCACGGCCCCAATCCGTTCACCACGCCGGAGCTCTTCCGCATGGACGGCGGCTATGCCAGCACCAACTGCGCAACCACCAACAACTGGTGCTCCGGCTGGGGCGGCAATCTGGTGGAGAAGCCCACGCTGGACAAGGAGACCTACGGCCAGGTCGACTTCGGCATCAAGCTGGACTCCCCGGTTTACATGCTGCGCTTTGGCTACAAACAGCGCGCCCATGAAACCGGCCAGATCCAGCGTGGCGTCACCCTGCCCTCCGTACAGGGCTGGGGCGATGCCACCGCCGACATGTTCAAGCCACGCGACCTGCCGGACAACTACCTGAGCGGCTTCAGTGGCTATGGCGACCTCAACCGCCGCTTCACCATCGATGGCTGGGCGTTGGCAGACTACATCCGCGGCAACACCTGGCTTGCGCCGTACCAGACTGCACCGGTCCCCACCACGAAGGGCAATGCGGAGTTCATCCGCAACACCTGGACCATCGAGGAAGACATCCAGGCCGCCTACGTGCAGGCTGACTTCAGCTATGAGCGCCTGCGCGGCAACATCGGCGTGCGTTATGTCAGCACCAAACTGGATTCAAGCGCCTACTCCTGCAACACCGGCTTGAATGGTTGCACGACCAGCCAGATGACACCGGCCCAGGTCGAAGCTTCCTATGACTACGTGACCCGCAGCAACAAGTACAGCAACGTCCTGCCGAATCTGAACCTGGTCTACGATGCGAGCGACGACGTTGTGCTGCGTTTCTCGGCGGCCAAGACCATGGCCCGTCCCAACTATGCGGATGTGTCCAGCTACCTGTTCCTGTCCGACCAGTCGCTGACGGGTGGCGGTGGCAACCCCAACCTCAAGCCCTACCGCTCCACCAACCTGGATTTCTCCGGCGAATGGTACTTCTCGCAGGATGCCATCCTGGCCGCCTCGATCTTCTACCGTGACGTCAGCGACTACGTGCTGCGCATCTCGCAGGAAGAAACGCACTACAACATCAACCAGCTGCGTGACGCGGTATTCCTGGTGGATCGTCCGCAGAACGCAGGGGATGCCAAGGTCAAGGGCTACTCGCTGGCATGGCAGCAGAACATCGGTGCAGGCTTCGGCATCATCGCCAACTACACCTATTCGGACGGCGAGGCTACCAATGGCAAGCCCCTGCCCTTCAACTCGAAGAATCAGTACAACCTGAGCCCGTTCTTCGAGAACGACAAGTGGAACGCCCGCATCACCTACAACTGGCGTGACAAGTACTTCACCCGCGTCAGCGGCGGCCGCGATGTATGGACGATGGAGTACCGCTCACTGGATGCATCGGTGGCCTACAAGGTCAATGACTACCTCAGCATCGGTCTTGAAGGCATGAACCTGCTGGACGAGCAGTATCACAGCTACTTCGGCAACGAGAAGTTGCTCAATGGTGCCTACAAGAGTGGCCGTCGTTACATGGCCTCACTGCGCTTCGCCTTCTAAGCCGTAATGCAACACCGCCTGGCGGGAGCCGAGTGCTCCCGCCAGGTTCCTGCCAGCCAACCAGCACGCACCGGGCATCACTGCATGGAACAGCCGAAAGCCAATACCCTTCACCGCCACCTTCCGCTGCTGGCGGTCCTGGCTTGCCTGCTGTTGCTGCCGGCACGCGCTGCAAGCGCTGCCGACGACGTCTCCGGCTACTGGCTCGGCGAGATCGGCAGCCCACGCGAGAAGGTCAGCATCGGGCTCAACCTGCAGGCCGACGCCAACGGCCGCTATGACATGCAACTTGATCTGCCCATCGCCCACCTGCGCTCACTGCCCCTGCACGGCAAGGCCGATCTCGACGACAGCAACACCCTGGTCCATCGCACCCTGCACATGGCGCTGCGGATGCAGGACAAGGAATTGACCGGCACCTTGCTGGGCAGCGGCGAACGCCTGCGCCTGCGCCGTGGCACGCCCGCCGCGCTTCCCACCGAACCCGCAGCAAACACAGCGCCCCAGACCCTGCCAGGCCCGCGCTGGAAGGCCCACCTTGGTGGCCAGATTTTCGCCTCGCCGGTAGTCGCCGATGGCATTGCCTATATCGGCACCACCGCTGGCACCCTGTTTGCCGTCGACCTTGCCGATGGCAGCCTGCGCTGGGGCAGCGCATTGGGCTACCCGGTCTATGCAAGCGCACAGGTCACCGACGATGCGGTCTTCATCAGCAGCGATGGTGGCTACCTGCATCGGCTTGACCGCAAGACCGGCCGCGAGCAGTGGCGCTCGTCGATCCAGGACGCGCGTAGCAGCCGCGAGCCCCCACAACCGCAATCGGCGGCCTGGGAATGGCAAGGCCCGCGCCCGCTGCTTGGCAACGGCCAGATCTATATCGGCGGCAGCGACGGCAGCGTGCAGGCGCTGGACATCCGCACCGGCGCCAGCCGCTGGAAGCGCCAGCTTGCTGGCCGTATCCAGCATGGCCTGGCCAGCGACGGCACCCAGCTGTTCGCAATCACCGAGGCCGGCGTGGTGCAGGCCCTCAATGCACGTACCGGCACGCCGCTATGGCAGTACCGCCTGGCCGCACGCCCGGGCGCAGCACCGGTGGTGCATCGCGGCCGCGTGTTCTGCAACGACCGCAGCGGCGTGCTGCATGCAATCGATGCCAGCACCGGCAACCCGCTGTGGCTGACCCAGTTCTGGACCTCGTGGATCGAATCCGAGCCCTCCTTCGACGGCAACACGCTGTACATCGGCTCCTCGGACCTGCGCAAGGTGAGTGCCATCGATATCGTCAGTGGGCGTGTGCTGTGGCGCACCGATGTAGGTGGCTGGAGCTGGGGCACACCACTGGCGCTGGGCGATCACCTGCTGGTCGGCATGGCCGCTGGCCATCCCTATTTCCTTGAGCACGGCGCTGGCGTGGGCGTACTCGACCGACGCGATGGACGCCTGCTCGCCACCCATGCACTGCCCTCCGGGCGCGGCTTCCAGTGGGGCATCGCCGGCAACCTGGCCCATCATGCGAATGTGCTTGTTGCAGCCGATATCGAAGGCGTGCTGATGGGTTTTGCACTTGATGCGATGATCCAGTCGAGCACCGCAACCACCGCCCAGGCCTCTGTCGGGCCGCCCGTCTTGCCTTCCTCCCCCAGCGGATCGCAGCAATCGCAACATCAACTGTAAACGCAACAGCGGCTGTCAACGCGCCAGCCGTCAACAACGAGGAACCATGATGCACCGACACCGACTTTCCACCCATGCCCTGCACGCTGCGCTGCTGCTCGCCCTGGGCGCTGCCAGTGGCCATGCAGGTGCTGCCGCCAACAGTGCAAGCGTCCAACTGTTGCCGGTCGAAGTGACCGGCGCCAGCATCATCCCGCGCCCGGTATCGGTGTTGCCGGGCAACGGCCGCTTCTCCGTCGATGCATCCACCCGCGTCATCGCTGCCGAAGGCGCAGGCGAGGTCGCCAGCCAGTTCACCCAGCTGCTGGCACGCACCACGCCGTTGCAGCTCAAGGCGGACAGCAGTGGCCCGGCAAAGGGCGCCATCCAGTTCCGCATCCGCAAGGACAAGGCTGCGGCCTCGCCGGAGGCCTATGCACTGAGCATCAATGGCGACGGTGTGGTGATCGAGGCCGGCGACGCGCGCGGCCTGTTCTATGGCGCGATGTCGTTGTGGCAGCTGCTGGCAGCTGCGCCTTCGGCCAGCATCGCCCTGCCTGCGATGCAGGTCGAGGATGCACCGCGTTTCAACTGGCGCGGCTTCATGCTCGACTCGGCGCGGCACTTCCAGAGCATCGACGACATCAAGCTGATCCTTGATGCCATGGCCACGCACAAGCTCAACACCTTCCACTGGCATCTGACCGATGACCAGGGCTGGCGGATGGAAATCAAGCGCTACCCGAAGCTGACCGAAGTGGGCAGCTGCCGTGCTGCCGCGGGGGAAGCGGGCGTTGGTCCTGACGGCAAGCCGCACCTGTATTGCGGTTACTACACCCAGGAACAGATCCGTGATGTGGTCGCCTATGCCGCCGCACGTCATATCACCGTCGTTCCCGAAATCGACGTGCCGGGCCATGCACAGGCGGCCGTGGCGGCCTATCCGGAGCACGGCGTGGTCGACGGCCCGACCCAACCATCCGCCAATTGGGGCGTTAACCCCTATCTGTTCAACCCGCGCGAGGAGACGCTGCAGTTCCTGGAGAACATCCTGGCCGAAGTGCTGGAGATGTTCCCCGGCCAGTACATCCATATCGGCGGCGACGAGGCGGTGAAGTACCAGTGGCAGGATTCGCCGCAGGTGCAGGCCTATATCCGCGAGCTTGGCCTGAAGGACGAGGAAGCATTGCAGTCGCATATGCTCAAGCGGCTGGAAAAGTACCTGGAAGACCGCGACCGCAAGCTGATCGGCTGGGACGAGATCATCGAAGGCGGCCTGCCGCCGCAGGCCACGGTGATGTCCTGGCGCGGCATCGAAGGCGGCATCGAAGCGGCCACCCATGGCCACGACGTGGTGATGACCCCGGGCAACACCTTGTACCTGGATTTCCTGCAGACCAATCTGCCGGAAGAACCCACCGGCCGTCCGAAGTTCACCTCGATGCAGCGCGTCTACGCGTTCGACCCGGTGCCGGCCGAGCTGACCCCGGCGCAGCGCAAGCACGTGATCGGTGTGCAGGCCAACATGTGGACCGAACACACCCGCAACGGCAAGGACCTCAAGCACAACGTGTTCCCACGCCTGGCCGCGCTGTCCGAGATCGCCTGGACGCCGCTGCAGAACAAGAGCTACGACGACTTCCTCGCACGCCTGCCGGCGCAGCTGCAGCGCTACAAGGCATTGGGCATTGGTTACGGCCAGACGGCATTGTCGGTGGCGATGAAGCGTCAGGATGATCGTGCAGCTGAGAAGGTGACGGTCGAGCTTTCCAACCCGCTCAGCTACCGCGACATCCGTTACACCACCGACGGCAGCACGCCTACCGCGCAATCACCGGCCTATCCCGGCGCGCTGACCTTGCCGGTGCCGACCGTGCTGACCGCGTTGACCTTCTTCAACGGCAAGCCGGTCGCCGACAAGCCCAGCCAATGGAACTTCGATGCGCAGTCACTACTGACCCGCACCGACAAGACCCTGGCGCAATGCCCGCAGGGCGGCCGTCTGCTGCTGCGTCTGGTCGATGACAACCCGCTGCACGGTGAGCGCGACAACTTCGACGTCACCATCTTCAACCCGTGCTGGCTGTGGGAAGACGCGCAGTTGCAGGACATCGCCTCGGTCAAGGTCCGCGCCGGCCGCATTCCCTACAACTTCGGTCTGCTGCGTCCGGAGGAAGCCAAGCGCGGCTTCCGCAAGCCGGTGAGCCAGCACGGCGAATTTGAAGTGCGTGCCGGCTGCGAGGGCCGCGTGCTGGCCACCGTGCCGCTGCCGCAGCAGCCGGGCAAGGATGGCTTCATTGAACTGGAAGCACCGCTGCAAGCCGGTGCCGAGCAGATCACCGACCTGTGCATGACCTTCAGCGGCGATACCCGTCCGCAGATGTGGGTGCTGGACCAGGTGCAGCTGCAGCCGAAGAAGTAAGGCCCGGGGAGAAATCGCCGGGAAGGCGCGGTGCGGTACGTGAGTCCTCTCCACCCACGTCCCGCACCGCACCGACTTTGCAAAATCACCGGCGCCATGACGGTGCCTGTGATGGCGCCAACGTAGCAGCCCAAGGGCCGCCTGCGTAAGTGCCATGACAGCGGAAATGGCTGATTTATCTAAAGAATTAAGTTGCAGCCGCAACCAGGCCCGGTTCTGACACCGCGCAGGCGGGACGCTATCGGCTCAACGCCCCTGCAGCCGCAGCAGTAAATCCCGCAGCGGCGTCAGCACAGTCAGCATGCCGATCAGTACACCACTGGTGTTGGCCAGGGCATCCATCGGATCGGCCATGCGCGTGGCGGTCAGCGCGCCCTGCGCCCACTCAATGCCAACGCCCATCGCCACCAATCCTGCGGCCACCCAGCACAGCGCGCGGCGGCTGCCGAACAGCTGCACCGCACTGGCGGACAGGATGAAGTAGGCCAGCAGGTGCTCGACCTTGTCGCTGTTCTGCGGCAGGTTCAGTTCGGGCGGCGGGATCAGGCACACCACGATCACCGCCAGCACCGCCGCACACCACAGGCCCAACCAGAACCCCTGCCGCCGCAGTGGCTTCAGCGTGGTGCTTACAGCCGCCACGTCAGGTCACCGAGCAGGAAGGCCGCCGACATGTCGACGTCACGGCTGAAGCCCATCACCTGGAAACGCTCGCCCATCTCGGTCGGCAAGGTCAGCCGCTTGAGCTGATCGCGCAGGCGCAGTTGACCGACTTCATCGGTGCGCGCTTCAGCCTGCAGCAGCAGATCGGTGATGCCATTGCCGAGCAGGAAGTTGGCCTGGTTGCTGTATCCGGCCAGGTCGAAACCGGCGTTGGTACCGGCTTCCGCCAGTGCGGTGAAGTCCACCGAGGCGGTGATGTCCTGCAGGCCCGGCCACAGGAACACGTCGTTGTGCACGCGGTGACGGTAGAACGCACGCATCGTGCCGTCATTACGCTCGCTCTGGTAGAACTCGCTGCGCGAATAGCCGTAGTCGACGAACAGCATCGCACCACGCTGCATGCCACCGGCCACGGCCTGGATCCAGTACGGCAGCTGTGGCAGCACTTCGGAACGGTAGCCGTGCGCGAACGGGCGCTCCAGATAACGCTCTACATGCCGCACCGCGGCCAGCATCAACTGGTCGGCGGGTTGCGCGCCGCGCACGAAGCGGCCTTCGCCGTCGAGCTCCACGGTCTCTTCATAGATCTCGCCTTCGTCAGCGAGGAAGCGCGGCGTCGGCAGCGCATCGATCACCTCGTTGGCGAACAGCACACCGTCCCAATCGTCGTCGAACGGTCGGTCCAGCCACTCCACCAGTGCGAACACCGGCGGAATCAGTGCGCGCTCAAGGCGTTCGCGCTGGCGCTCGCGCAGGTCGGCGCTGGGTTCGAGGATGGCGTAGCGCTCGGGTAGCGCATCCAGTTCCAGCAGGCGCTTGAGCATGACTTCGGCAAACGCGCCACTGCCGCCGCCCAGTTCCAGCATGCGTGCCTGCGGGCCAAGCTGCTTCAGCACCGGCGCCACCGCGTTGGCGGTGGTGGCGGCAAACAGCGCGCCGATCTCCGGCGAGGTGACGAAGTCACCGGCGGCACCAAACTTGCTGGCACCGGCGCTGTAATAGCCCCAACCCGGCGCATACAGTGCCAACTCCATGAAGCGTGAAAACGGCACCGCACCGCCTTGGGCAAGAATTTCCGCACGCAGGTGCGCGGCCAGCTGCTCGCTGTGGGCAAGCGCGTCTGAATCGGGGGTTGGCAGGTCGGAATGCATGATGCGGCGGTTTGCGAGGACAATGCACAGGATAGCTGAGTAAGGAAATCCCAGATGACAGAATCCCAACGGGTGGCCCTGGTCACCGGCAGCGCGCGCCGCATCGGCGCCGGCATTGCCCGTCACCTGCACGCCCATGGCTACCGCATCGCCCTGCATGCGCACCAGTCCAGCGAGGAGCTGCAATCACTGGCCTTCGACCTGGAGAGCGAGCGGGCGGGCAGCGTGTTGGCGCTGGAGGCCGATCTGCGCGACGTGGCCGCCCTGCCCGACCTGGTGGAACAGGCGGTCAGCCACTTCGGCCGGCTGGATGCGCTGGTCAACAATGCCTCCAACTTCTTCCCTACCCCGTTCGGGCAGGTCCAGCCGGAGCAATGGGATGAATTGTTCGCGGTGAATACGCGCGCACCGTTCTTCCTGGCGCAGGCCGCCGCCCCGCACCTGATCAAGCAGCGCGGCGCCATCGTCAACCTGACCGACCTGCACGCCACCCAGCCGCTGCGCGAGCACCCGGCCTACAGTTCGGCCAAGGCCGCGCTGGAGATGGTGACCCGCTCGCTGGCGCTGGAGCTGGCGCCACATGTACGGGTCAACGCGATTGCCCCCGGCGCCATCCTCTGGCCCGAACAGGGCAAGAGCGAGGCGGCCAAGCAGAAGCTGATGGAGCGCACTCCCCTGGACCGCCTCGGCACCCCGCACGAGATCGCCTCGGCGGTACGCTGGCTGCTGGACGACGCCGGCTACATCACCGGCCAGACCCTGCGCCTGGACGGCGGCCGCCTGCTGACTTAGTGCCGCACCTGTAGTGCCGAGCCACGCTCGGCAAGGGGCTTTACCAGCGAAAGGCTGCCCTCACCCCAACCCCTCTCCCGCAAGCGGGAGAGGGGCTCAAGAGCCCTTGGCCGCCCAAGACTCCCGTAGTGCCGAGCCACGCTCGGCAGGGGGCTTTACCAGCGAAAGGCTGCCCTCACCCCAACCCCTCTCCCGCAAGCGGGAGAGGGGCTCAAGAGCCCTTGGCCGCCCAAGACTCCCGTAGTGCCGAGC